>DMGO01000051.1:8331-12994 GCA_003449795.1 Gammaproteobacteria bacterium
TCCATTTCTCCAAATCTTTGCCCACCAAATTGTGCTTTACCGCCTAATGGCTGCTGTGTCACTAGGCTGTAAGGTCCAGTTGATCTTGCATGCATTTTGTCATCGACCAAATGGTTTAATTTAAGTATATACATGTAACCAACTGTTACTGGACGATCAAAAAATTCGCCCGTTCTTCCATCGATGAGTCTTGTTTGACCAGATTCAGGAAGATCAGCCAACTTAAGTAAATCTTTGATTTCATTTTCCCCAGCTCCATCAAAAACAGGAGTTCCCATAGGGACACCATCTTTAAGGTTTTCAGAAAGCTCTATGATTTCGTTATCGCTTAATTTATTAAGCGGAACCTTTTCAGATAATTTATTGGTGTTGTATACCTGATCCAAGAAAGTTCTGAGTGCCTTCACACGTGCAGCACTTTCTTTCTCTTTGAGCATGGTCTTAACTCTGTTACCAAGTCCTTTTGCTGCCCAACCTAAATGGGTCTCAAGTATTTGACCGACATTCATCCTTGATGGAACACCCAATGGATTTAACACTATATCAACTGGTGTTCCGTCTTCCATATATGGCATATCCTCAACTGGAACGATCCGAGAAATCACACCTTTGTTTCCATGTCTTCCAGCAACCTTGTCCCCTGGTTGAACACGTCTCTTAACAGCAAGGAACACTTTAACCATCTTTAGAACACCAGGAGGGAGCTCATCATATGCTTCAATTTTCTTTCTTGCTGCTTCTAATTTTTGCTTAAATTCTTTTTCTAGCTCTTTGTGTGCCTTATAGTAAGTTTCAAGCTCGCTATTTAGTTTTTTATTCTGAAGCTTAATTTCAAACCACTTATGTTGCTCCATTGATTCAAGTAAAGCCTTATCAATTTTTACAGTCTTACGTCCAACTTTTGCTGACTTATTCAGCAAGAGCTTTTCAAGTCTATTAAAGATATCTGATTCGACTATTCTCAACTGATCCTTCAAATCTTTTCTGACTGATTCGATATCTGCCGCTTCAATTTCATTTGAGCGATCGTCTTTCTCTACTCCTTCTCTTGAAAAAACTCTCACATCGATAACTGTTCCATCCATGCCAGAAGGAACCCTTAAAGAAGTATCCTTAACGTCAGAGGCCTTTTCTCCAAATATTGCTCTGAGTAGCTTTTCCTCAGGAGTAAGTTGAGATTCACCCTTCGGCGTTATCTTCCCTACAAGTATATCTCCTGCAACAACTTCAGCACCGATGTAGGCAATGCCCGACTCATCCAACTTTCTTAAAGCTGCATCCCCAACATTAGGAATATCTGCTGTGACTTCTTCTGAGCCTAGTTTTGTGTCCCTTGCAATACACTGCAATTCTTCTATGTGAATAGTTGTGAATCTGTCTTCTTGAACGACTCTTTCTGAGATGAGTATAGAGTCTTCAAAATTAAAGCCATTCCATGGCATGAAAGCTACGAGTAGATTTTGCCCAATGGCTAGTTCACCAAGGCTTGTTGATGCACCATCTGCGATCACATCACCTTTTTGGATAGAGTCACCCACCTTAACGAGAGGTCTTTGATTGATGCATGTATTCTGATTAGATCGAGTATATTTTGTAAGGTTATATATATCGACACCGGACTCACCAGTAATGGCTTCATCATCATTGACAGCAATAACCACTCTCGATGCGTCAACTGAATCAACTATGCCACCTCTTCTGGCAACGATTGTTACACCCGAATCAGTTGCAACCTTTCTTTCCATCCCAGTTCCAACCAATGGTTTGTCAGCAAGCAAAGTAGGAACTGCTTGACGTTGCATGTTAGATCCCATAAGGGCCCTGTTAGCATCATCATGCTCCAAAAATGGAATCAGAGATGCGGCAATAGAAACAATCTGTTTTGGAGAAACATCCATAAATTCAATTGATTCTGGCGGCATCAGAGTAAATTCATTTTGATACCTGGCAGAAATTAATTCATCCACAAGTTTATTTTTTGCATCAAGTGAAGTGTTGGCCTGTGCGATGACATAATTTCCCTCATCAATTGCAGAAAGATATTTTATTTTGTTTGTGGCTTTTCCATTTGAAACTTGTCTGTAAGGCGTTTCCAGGAAACCATATTCATTCACTCTGGCATAGATTGCCATTGAATTAATAAGACCAATATTTGGGCCTTCCGGTGTCTCAATTGGGCACACCCTTCCGTAATGTGTTGGATGAACATCTCTAACCTCAAATCCCGCTCTTTCTCTTGTCAATCCTCCAGGTCCTAGAGCTGAAATTCTTCTTTTGTGAGCAATTTCTGATAAAGGATTGTTTTGGTCCATAAATTGAGAAAGCTGACTAGAACCAAAAAATTCTTTGATCGCTGCCGAAACAGGTTTTGAATTGATTAAATCTCTTGGCATGAGTTCTTCTTGCTCAACAAGTGAGAGCCTCTCTCTCACAGCTCTTTCAACTCTAATTAATCCTACTCTGAAAGCATTTTCAGCCATTTCTCCAACTGTTCTGATCCTTCTGTTTCCGAGGTGATCAATATCGTCAACGGTATCAGAGCCATTTCTTATATTTATAAGCGTCTTGAGAACATTAATTATGTCTTCCTTGGATAGAACTGAGCTGCCAACGTCTTTATCAATACCAACCCTTCTGTTGAACTTCATTCGTCCAACTTCTGATAGGTCATATCTTTCTTCATTGAAGAAAAGGTTAGTGAATAAATTGTCTGCGGCCTCCTTTGTTGGAGGTTCGCCTGGCCTCATCATTCTATAGATTTCAATCAGTGCTGATTCTTTATCAGATGAAGGGTCAATACTGAGTGAGTTTGAAATATAAGGCCCTTGATCAACATCATTGATGTAGATTGTTTTGATGTCTTTAACCCCATTTTCTTTTAATGCCTCAATGAGCTCAGATGTAACTTCATCATTTGCATTTGCAATGACTTCACCAGTCTTTTTGTTGATGATCTCTTGTGCAAGAACCTTTCCTATCAAGTCACTTTCATCGATCTCTAGATACTTCTTTCTAGATCCCTTAATTTGTTTTATGTGGAGTGCATTGATTCTTTTGCCTTTATTAACAAGAAGCTTTTTACCAAACTTAATATCAAATTCAGCAATAGTTCCCTTCAAATGATCTGTATTAATCTCAACCTCAACGGTCTTCTTTGATAAACGATAAGAGTCTTTCTCAAAGAAGATATCGATGATATCTTGATCAGAGAAATCAAGCGCATGAAGCAAGATAGTTGCTGGTATTTTTCTCCTTCTATCGATACGTGCAAAAATGTTATCTTTTGCATCAAACTCAAAATCTAGCCATGAGCCTCTGTAAGGAATGACTCTTGCTGAAAACAATAATTTTCCAGAAGTCTGAACCCCCTTGTCATGATCGAAAAACACACCTGGAGAACGGTGAAGCTGAGAAACGATGACACGATCGGTACCATTTATGATAAATGTACCATGCTCTGTCATTAAAGGTATTTCACCAAAATAAACATCGGTGGTATCACCAGTCTGCTTGATATCTTTTACTTCTTTTACGGTTTCCTTATCTGTATTCTTGTCATAGGTAATGAGCTTGGTCTTAACTCTCAATGGTGCAGCATATGATAGTCCTCTAAGCTGACATTCGCGCTCACTGAATTCAGGCTCTTCAAGTCTATAGCTAACAAATTCTAATCTTGCATTCTTCGAAAAGCTCTCAATCGGGAAGAGGTTGTTGAAAGTTGCTTGTAATCCAGCATTTTCTCTTTTTTCAGGATCAACATCCCTTTGCAAGAAAGCTTCATATGAATTGACCTGAAGGGTCAATAAATCTGGAACATCGAGAGCAGCTTTTTGCTTTCCGAAATCTTTCCTAATTCTCTTTTTCTCAGTAAATGAAAACGACATATCTTTGAACACCCAAAAAAGCCAAGTCAATCGATAAGATTGACTCGGGTTAAAATAAATTTAATTAGCTAGCATTAAAAACAGAGAGATTATTGAATTATTTTAATTCTACTGAAGCGCCTGCTTCCTCAAGCTGCTTCTTCATCTCTTCTGCTTCATCTTTTGATACAGAGTCTTTAAGTGGCTTAGGAGCTCCTTCAACTAGATCCTTAGCATCTTTAAGCCCTAATCCAGTGATAGCTCTGACTGCCTTTATTACAGCAATCTTATTATCACCCGCTCCTGCAAGAACAACTTCAAATTCTGATTGCTCTTCTCCTGCTGCTTCAGCTGAATCGCCAGCTGCAGGGGCAGCCGCGACAGCTACTGGTGCTGCTGCTGTGACGCCAAACTTTTCTTCCATCTCAGAAATTAGCTCAACAAGATCCATAACGGACATTTGAGATATTGCTTCTAAAACATCCTCTTTACTTGCTACATTAGCTTTTGCCATTTTTTATCTCCTTACACTCATCCCAAAAAAGGGATTGGGAATTTTATACAAATTTAATTAATTAAGAAACCTCTTCTTGCTTATCTTTTTGAGCATTAACAACTCTGACAAACTTGGTTGGGATTTCATTGATCAAACTCACCGCTTTCTCTATTGGTGCTTTCATTAATCCGAGCAACATTGAGTAAGCCTCATCTTTGGTCGGTAATTTAGAAATTCTATCTATGTCTGATGCAGGAAATGCCTCTCCATTGATAGCTAATCCAACCGTTTTGAGCTGCTCGTT
>DMGO01000076.1:0-3805 GCA_003449795.1 Gammaproteobacteria bacterium
GTTTTTTCGAGAACTTTTCCATTTTTAAGATTCTTTAGCTTAACCTTATTGAATGCTTGACCTTTGCCTGGCTTATGAAAGTCACTTTCCAGAATATTGTAGGGCTCACCATCTATGAGAACCTTTAGTCCTGACTTTAAGTCTCCGCTATTGTACATCACCATTGGATACTCCTTATCTTGGCTCAACTTCAAGGGAATCAATTTTTTTAAATGGAGGAACCGATCGTCCTCTTTTCCCTCTTTCACTCATATAATTTTCAAATTCATCGGGCCTGATGATTTTAGGTTTTTTACCGCTATAAACCCGAATCGAATCTTTTGGTCCAATGACAATGGCTGAAACCATCTTTTCTTTTCCTTCTTTAAATTTCTTTGAATTAATCCCAATGATTTTCAATCCCTTTCCTTTGCTCATCTCCATCAATTCATTGCTTTTAAAAATAAGCAATTTACCAGCTGAATTTGCAGCTGCAACATATGTTTCTTCTGGATATCCAACTGAGGTGGCATTCGAAGGGATTAATACTTCAGAGCCTTTTACACTCAGGCATGTCTTGCCTTTTCTATTTTTGGTATAAAGATCTTCCAATTTAACAAAAAAACCATATCCGGCGCTCGAAGACAATAACCAATGTTGACTTGGATCACCTGAAATGACGCCTGCAAAATAAGCGCCATCAGGTGGATTGAGCCTACTGGACAAGGGCTCGCCATTACTTCTGGCTGAAGGAAGGGTATCGGCAACAATACTATATACTCTTCCTGTGCTGTCTATAAATACTGCAAACTGGTTGCTTCTTCCAGGGACTGAAGACAAGTAATCATCTCCAGATTTATAATTGAGAGAACGAGGGTCATCAAGTGTCCCTTTTGCAGCTCTAACCCAACCAGCCTTTGATAAGACAATCGTCACTGGATCACTGCTCGCAAGTTGAGTTTGATCAAGGGCTTGCGAGGTGATCGCTGATTCGTTTAAGGTTGTTCTTCGATCATCGCCGAAATCTTTTGTGTCTTGCTTGATCTCATTTTGAATGAGTTCATTTATTTTTTTCTTGCTCTTGAGTATTTTTTTCAATTCACTTTGTTCTTTCTCAAGATCATTTTTTTCTGTGAGAATTTTCTCCTCTTCCAGCTTGGCTAAATTCCTAAGTCTTAAATTCAAAATTGCCTCAGCTTGTATCTCTGTAAGTTTGAACTTCTTGATCAACTTTGATTTTGGATCATCCTCCTCTCGGATGATCCTAATGACCTCATCAAGATTTAAATAGGCGGCCATGAGACCCTCTAATATATGAAGCCTTGACTCTACTTCATTTAGTCTGAACTGAAGCCTTCTGGTCACAGTTTGTGTTCTGAATTCTATCCATTCTGACAACAATGCTTTGAGATCAAAGACCCTTGGTCTTCCATCGAGGCCAATCAAATTCATATTCACTCTTACATTCTTTTCTAGATCTGTGGTTGCAAAAAGATGACCCATCAATTCATCGGTTTTCACTCTATTGGATTTGGGTGTAAGGACAATTCGGATGGGTGTTTCGTGATCAGATTCATCATTGATATCTGTAATCAATGGCAACTTCTTGTCTTTCATTTGTGTGGCAATTTGCTCAATGATCTTATTGCCTGACACTTGATAAGGAAGCTGAGTGATGACAAGCTGATTTTTTTCTTTTTTATACTTGGCTCTGATTTTGACACTTCCATTCCCAGTGGCGTAAATCTGTTTAAGCTCCTCTGGCGTAGAAATCATCTCTCCACCTGATGGGAAATCAGGTCCTTGAAAATTCTTTGTAATCCTTGTGAGTTGACCCAATGAAATGTCTGGATTTTTAATCAATTTATCCAATAGATAAGCTATTTCCTTGATGTTATGTGGCGGAATGTCGGTTGACATACCCACAGCAATACCAGTAACACCATTGAGAATGAGGTTGGGTAATCTGGAAGGAAGGAATTCAGGCTCCTTGAGTGTGCCATCGAAATTTGGTTTCCAATCGGTTGTCCCTTGACCAAGCTCGCTCAACATCAACTTTGTATATGCGCTCAGCTTTGCTTCGGTATACCTCATGGCAGCAAATGATTTTGGATCATCATATGAGCCCCAGTTGCCTTGGCCAATGATCAATGGATATCGATATGAGAAGTCTTGTGCCATGTTGACCATTGCCTCATAACATGCGGTGTCACCATGTGGATGATATTTTCCAAGAACATCTCCTACTGTTCTTGCAGATTTCTTCGGCTTTGATTGAGCAGAAAGGCCCAGCTCAGACATGGCAAATATGATTCTCCTCTGGACAGGTTTTAGACCATCTCCTATGAACGGGAGTGCACGATCAAGAATGACATACATTGAATAATCAAGGTATGCCTTCTCTACAAACTCACTGAGTGGTTGAGAATCAGATTTTGATCCTCCTCCTGTTTTATTAAAATCCATTTCTTCTTGTTTACCCATTTATATTTCTGCCAAATTGCCCTTTTCTTCAAGCCATTCTTTTCGATCTGTATAGCGTTTTTTTGCCATTAATTTATCCATAAGCTCTTCTGTATATGATGCATTATCAATGGTCAGCTTCACAAGCCTCCTAGAATCTTGAAGCATGGTTGTCTCTCTCAATTGAACTGGACTCATTTCACCTAGACCTTTAAAGCGAGTAACGGTTGTTTTCGTATTTGGCTTCTTTTTTTCTAATGCCTTTAAAATCGAATCCTTCTCAGTCTCATCAAGCGCATAATGCACCTCTTTTCCAACATCGATTCGATACAAAGGTGGCATTGATACGTAGACATGACCATCTTCGACCAATTTTCTAAAATGTTTCAAGAACAGTGCGCAAATCAATGTTGCGATATGGAGTCCATCCGAATCAGCATCTGCAAGTATGCAAATTTTATGGTATCGAAGATTACCAAGCTCATTGGCCCCAGGCTCAACACCCAGTGCCTGTGAGATATTGCTGATTTCTTGAGAAGAAAGTAGATTGCTCTCATCGACTTCCCAACTGTTAAGAATTTTTCCACGGAGTGGAAGAATTGCCTGAAAGACTCTATCTCTGGCTTGCTTTGCAGATCCGCCAGCAGAATCACCTTCAACAATAAATAATTCGCAAAGATCAGGCTCGTCGCTCGTACAGTCTGCGAGTTTGCCGGGCAATGTTGGTCCACCTGTGGCCTTCTTTCGTTTTACCTTTACATTCTTTTTGGCTCTTTTTTGAGCATTTTCAATTGCCCTTGCGACAATTTGATCTCCCGCTTCGGGATGTTGATTCAACCAAAGCGTGAAAGCATCTTTAATGAGGCCTGTAACAAAACCTGAAACAGCTCTCGAACTGAGTTTCTCTTTTGTTTGTCCTGAGAATTGTGGATCCTCAATTCTGACTGAAACAATATAGCTCAGACCCATCCAAACATCTTCAGGTGAAAGTTTTACACCTCTCGGTAGAAGATTCCGGTAATCAGCAAACTCTTTCACTGACTCTGATAATCCTGATCTAAAGCCTGACACATGCGTCCCACCATGTTTGGTGGGTATCAGATTGACATAGGATTCTTGAATACCTTCATGATCTCTATCAGGCCATGTCATGCTCCACTCAAGCTCTTGTTCATCTGAATTTGCTTTACCAGAAAACGGAATTGATGGAATGCATTCAATATTTTCAAGCATTTCGACCAGATATTCACTGGCTCCTTCTAGATACTCCCATTCACATTTTTCGCCAGTCGCTTCGTCTTTAAATTTAATTTTTAGTCCTGGACATAGAACTGCTTTTGCACGAAGGTTATGTTTTATTTCA
>DMGO01000133.1:0-5913 GCA_003449795.1 Gammaproteobacteria bacterium
TGAATAAAATCAAAGGTTGGATAGCAGAACTAACTGAAATCGCTGTTGCTTTGGTAGCACTTGGTGTTGCTGCAGGCGTTGTTTTTGGTATGGATGTACCATTTGTCGGCGCTGTACTTGGCAATTTGATCGATCTGATCAATATGCTTGGTGACAACGGTGTTGTAGGTATCATCGTTTTGGCTATTCTCTCAGGAATGTACGGCTCACGCGGTATGTAAATGAGAAACACGCTTTTTAAGTTTTTAAAATTTTAAAAGCAATAGAAAAGGGCTCTTGCAAAAGAGCCCTTTTTCTTCTCAAATAAGAAATATGCTCAATTCATTCAAAGATAGTCTGATTAAAGTTACAGATTTAACTATCCTGTTCGCTTCCATATTTACATTTCTGGCATTCATAACGCCAAAGGAAATTGCTACAGGCCCATTAGAAATATCTAAAGAACTAGTATCCTTTAATCAATTGGAATTAAAAGATGTAGTCTCAGCATATTCTGATAATCAAGATACTATCGATTCTATTCAAATCACTATTAATCGATTGAATGCAAGGATATCCGGCCTTGATCCTGAAATAGAAATAGAAGAACTAGAAGTATTAGCGAGAGAAATTGACTTAGCCACTAGTAATCTTGAAAGAGCGAATTTGAGAAGCAATAATCTGCAACAAAGCATTTCTGATCTTGAAGCATCAATAAATGCAGAACTCAAAAAAATAGATAATTTTGAGAGTCAACTAAACGACAATAAATCCATTGCGTGGATTCAACCAGTGAGAAACAATGTTGAATCTTTTGCTAACTCGGCTGGCATGGATGGAATACTAGCTGGTTTTGCGGCATTAATATTCTGCCTTGTTTGTAAAAGACGAAAGGATTGGTTTAAACAAATCTTCAGAATCTTCTTCAGATAAAATAAAACCTACAAACATTTCTATTAAAATATTCTGAATGAAGACCCTTTATTTCGGTGATGTCTCTGTAGATAAAGTTATAGATGGAATTGAACGCTTTCCTGCGTTAAATGCATTTCCAGATATAGACATGGAGCTATTTAATCAAAATATAGAATGGATGCATCCATTTTATGAGCCAGTGAGTAAGATGATTCTATTGAGTATGCACTCATATCTAATTCGAACAAAAAACCTGAATATATTAATAGATACTTGTATTGGTAATGATAAGCATAGAGTCGGTCAAGGGCCAATATACAAGCAAAATGAGGGGATTCTTAGCCATTGGAATAATAGAAATAGCGACTATATTCAAAATCTAGAATCATTTGGGCTATCAACAGAGTCTATTGACATTGTAATGTGTACACATTTGCATGCTGATCATGTGGGTTGGAATACCAGACTAGAGAACGGGAACTGGGTGCCAACATTTCCTAATGCAAAGTATCTTTTTTCTGATAAAGACCTTGAAAATATGAAGAAAGAAAGCAACAGTCCTTTTGATGAATATACAAAGCTTGTATATCAAGATAGCATATTGCCGATAATGGAGTCAGGACAAGCCATGATGATTGATGATTCAACGGACTTAGGTAGAGAAATAAATCTTATTAAAACTCCCGGACACAGTCCCGGACATTATTGTCTAGAGATAGATTCCAATGATAAGAAAGGCATGTTCACAGGGGATATTCTTCATAATCCGATTCAGGTTACTTGTCCATCGCTATCCACAGTTTTCTGTGATGACAAAGATCTATCCAATCAGACTCGAATGAAGATCGTAGATAATTTAACCGATACAAATACAGTCGTATTAGCAGCCCATTTTTCTGGAACTACTGCTGGACTGATAAATAGCCATAATAATTCTAGAAGATTTGATTTGATATGAGCATGAAAGAGTTAAGCGCAAACAATTGTTTTGTTTGTGGCCCAGAGAATCCAATCGGATTAAAGATAGATTTTTATATAGATCAAGACGATATATGCAGAGCAGAGTTTACACCAGGAGAAAGCCATGTGGGGTTTCAAGATACGACACATGGTGGCATTATCTTTAGTTTGCTCGATGACGTAATGGCAAATTGGTTGTTTTTGAAAGGTAAGCCTGCACAGACAGCAAAATGCGATCTTCGCTATAAAAATTCCCTGCATACAGGAGAAACAGTTTTGCTCGAGGGCCATCATTTAAAAACTAAATCAAGAATGGCCATGATGTATGGCTTGATGAAAACAAAAAATGAAGGAAAGGTTATCGCAGAGTGCCATGCTAAATTCATGATAATTTCATCATGATTTGATGTAACTTTTTGTAACGTCTATCCTCTCAAACCGCTAATTCTATTAGCATTCGAGAATTAGAATAATTCTTAAAAGAATCCGATGGGTTCGAACCAACGAAACCCATCCCTGAGTCAACTCATGAAAGAATATATAAATAAGATTAAGAGGGTGAATCCCATTGTGCTCCTGCTTGTCGGGACGTTTTTCATCATATCGCTCTTAAGGGCCACAAAAGATGAGCCAGTGATGCTAGTCATTGAAGAAAAATCATGGCCTGTATCAGTTATCGAGGCTCAGTACGATGATATTAATCCAACGCTAGCTCTTTTTGGTGAAGTGATTACATCTAGAAGAAGTGAGCTCCGAGCTCTTGTTGGCGGACAGGTCATAGAAGTTGGAGAAAACTTTAAAGAAGGCGCTGTTGTAAAAAAGGGCGAGCTTTTACTTAAAATTGATGACTTTGAATACAGAAATTCAGTGATAGAAGAAACTGCGAAACTTGAGGTGATGAACAGAGACTTTGAGAGAGCAGACGAATTATTTAAGCAAGGATCAATCTCTGAACAATTTAGAGACAACGCCTTACTGGAGAAGACTCAACAAGAACTCGTTTTATCTGAGTCGGAAAAGGACCTGAGGGATACCGAGTTATTTGCACCATTCGATGGAGTCATAAATGATGTTCAAGCAACTCTGGGTAAGCAAGTAAGCACCTTTAATGACAAAATTGGGGAGATTATCGATATCAAAAACATGGAGGTTCGATTTTCTATATCCAAGGCTCAATATGGAAGATTGCTTGAAGATGAAAGCGCAATTGTAGGAAGAGCCATAGAGATGAAATGGACTGTTGGCCAGAGAGATTTAATATTCGACGCCTATATCTCTAGAGTAGGAGCTGAAATTACATCCAATACGGGTGGAGTGAATATATTTGCAAATATTGAACTGGATAATGATCAAGAAACACCACTTAGACCAGGGGCATTCGTCCGCTTGAGAATGCCAGATAAAACTTATAAATCAGTGATAAGTATTCCTGAAACAGCAGTTTACGAAGATGAATACATATACATAATTAAGGATCAAAGGTTAAAGAAAGCTGTCATAGTGATTTCTGGATATGATAAGTCAAATGTTCTAATTCAACCGGCAGAGGAGCTAATGATCCAAAATGGAGACCTAATCGTAACAAACCAACTCAGAGAAGCCGGTGAAGGGGTTAAAGTGGATATTCTCTGATGGTTTTTAAAAATTACAGTCAAAAAAATAGACCTATTAATCCAAGAGATACAATGGCTCCAAACAGAGGAATCATTGCATTCTTTAGTCGCCATAAAGTGGCAGCAAACTTACTCATGGCCATACTCATTCTCTATGGTATGTTTGGGATTACGCAGCTCAAAAGACAGCTTATGCCTGATTTTGGACTCGAGCTGATTAGTGTTGATGTTGAATGGCAGGGGGCAAGTGCTGAAGATATTGAGAGCAATATCATTAATGCAGTTGAGCCTGAAGTAAGATTTATAAACGGCGTCAAAGAAGTCAATTCAACTGCCTTTGAGGGCAGGGCTAAAATGTATATTTCATTTAAAGAAAGCGTCAGCATGACCAAAGCTTTGACCGATGTTCAGTCTGCTGTTTCTAGAATTACAACATTCCCTCAGGACATAGAGAAGCCAATTGTCACTCAGGTTCTACAAAGAGATGAAGTATGCGCAATAGATATTTCAGGACCATTCTCCGAAAAGACTCTTAAATTTTATGCCAGACAAATCCGAGATGATCTCATAAGTCGAGGTCTTGCTAATGTCGAGTTTCAGGGTGCGAGAGACAGCGAAATATGGGTGGAAATATCATCAGATAATCTGAGAGAACTAGATCTTACTCTCGCTCAAGTCTCATCTGAGCTTGCATCATCAAGCATAGACCTTCCGTCAGGCAGCATAAACAGTGGAGGCGTATCAAGACAAATAAGAAGTGATCGTCTAGCAAGAAGTCCAAATGAACTTAGAGATATTGAAGTAGTTTCAAAAGCCTCGGGAGAAAAAGTTTACCTCAGTGATATCGCAAATGTTTATGAAACTTTCAGAGTCAACTCCAGCTATAGGGTAAATACAGAAGGCCCTTCAATTGGCCTTAAAGTATATCGGACTAGAGGCGCAGACTCTCTTGTATCGCAACAGGCAGTAGAAAAATATATGACCCAAGTTGCTGGTCTTTATCCAGCTTCACTAGAGATTGTTGTTTACGATGTTTTCTCAGATCAAGTTAGGCAAAGAATTAACATGTTGCTTGAGAATGGAGGGACAGGATTGATACTTGTTCTTCTGGTGTTATTTGTTTTCCTCAATGGTCGTGTCGCAATTTGGGTTGCTGCAGGGATACCAGTCGCATTCTTGGCAGCACTGGGTGCAATGAGTCAAATGGGCTTATCTCTGGATATGATCAGCATGTTTGCTTTGATCATGGGCATAGGGATTGTAGTAGATGATGCGATAGTAGTTTCTGAACATACAACCACTCTTCATCGAAGAGGCATGAATTATAAAGAGGCAGCTCGACTTGGTGCACAAAGAATGTTCCCTCCTGTTCTTGCTGCAATGCTGACCACTGTGGCCGCGTTCCTTCCTATTTTGCTGATACAAAACGATGTTGGAAACATAATTTCAGCGGTTCCAATTACATTGTCACTGGTCATAATAGCAAGCCTGATTGAGTGTTTTTTAATTCTTCCACATCACCTTCGTTCATCACTAAAAAAGGTCTCTGAAGGTGAAAATAAGCCAAGAAAATTTGATGTATATTTCAACCGATTCAGAGACGATAGGGTCCTGCCGATTATCGAAAAGACCTATACAAAAAAGGGCTTCACAATTACAGCTACAATTTGTATGTTGTTGGTCTCTCTCACATTATTATCAACAGGCAGGGTGAACTTTGAGTTTTTTGATACTCCTGAGAGTGATATTTTGCTTGCGAATTTCTCTTTTTCACCAGGCACATCTGAAGAAAGAACAGAAGAGATGGTCAATGAGATTGGAAGAGCGCTTTATTCTGTAGAAGAAAAATTAACTGGTCAGAAAGGGAGTCTCGTCAACTATGGCGTTGGCAATATTGGAGTCAGTTATACAGGAAAAGGATCCTTTTCTAGTGATGTATCTGGAGGGCACATTGGATCATTCGTGGCTGAACTTGTTTCTGGTGATGTAAGGCTTATAAGAAACCGAGAATTCATTGAAGCATGGGAAGCTGAAACTCGCTTGATGTCTGGTATTGAGAACTTTGTAATTTTTGAGGACTCAGTTGGAGGGCCACCTGGTAGAGATATTGATATCCGTGTAATTGGAGACAATCTTTCTCAAATGAAAAAAGCAGCGCTTGCATTGAGAAATGAGATGAGAGTACTGCCTGGGCTCATAGCACTAGAAGATGATTTACCATATGGCAAAGAAGAAATACTTTTGGAAATTAAGCCAGAAGGAGAGGCAATAGGCTTCACTGCAGAAGAGGTCGCAAGACAAGTTAGAAATTCATTCTCAGGTTCCGTTGCACAACGTTTTTCTCAAGATACAGAAGAAGTGATTGTCAGGGTGAAGCTGCCAGGAGACGAGACTGAGAATCAAACAATCAGAGACATTTATTTAACTGCTCCTGATGGAGGAAGCG
>DMGO01000149.1:0-14688 GCA_003449795.1 Gammaproteobacteria bacterium
TTATCCCTGAAGCGGTTGAAGTCAATATAGTTGATGCTGAAAATCTATTCACAGTGAAAGGCCCTAAAGGGGAGTTATCACTGGACTTAATTAATGATATTTCAGTCTCGCTTCTAGAAGATGGTGCCGTAAAAGTCTCATCTGATGGTAAGACTCGTTTTTCTAAAGCTGCTGCAGGAACTTTTAGGAGCTTGATTCAAAACATGGTAATAGGAGTTACAGAAGGTTATGTCAAAGAGCTAGAGCTTATTGGTGTTGGATACAGAGCTAAATCACAAGGTAAAACATTGAATTTAACTTTGGGCTTTTCTCATCCTGTTAACTATGAAGTTCCAGAGGGAATTGAAATATCAACACCTTCTCAAACTGAGATCAGTATTTCTGGAATGGATAAGCAAAAAGTTGGACAAGTTGCAGCTGAACTTCGAGCTATAAGACCACCAGAGCCATATAAAGGCAAGGGTGTGAGATATAAAGGCGAGCAAATTACACTGAAAGAAACCAAGAAAGCTGTTTAAAGAATAAAGTTATGATTTCAAAAATTGATAAAAGAAAAAGAAGAGCAAAAAAGGCTAGAGCTAAAATAAAAGAGCTTGAAGCTCACAGATTGTCTATACATAGATCATCAAATCATATTTATGCTCAAATCATAGCACCAGATGATAAGACAATAGCTGCGACTTCTAGTCTCGACCCTGAAGTAAAGAAAATCTTAGGGGATAAAATAAAAGGAAAAATCGAGATAGCAAAAGCTGTTGGGCAGCAAATTGCTGAGAAAGCAAAAAAAGCAAAAATCAGCAAAGTGGCATTTGATAGATCTGGATTTTTATATCACGGAAGAGTAAAAGCTTTGGCTGAATCAGCCAGAGAAAATGGATTGGACTTTTAAATATGAACATGAATATAGAAAAGCAAGCTGACGAGCTAATAGAGAAATTGGTAGCAGTCAATCGGGTAGCAAAAGTTGTGAAAGGCGGAAGACAATTTGGCTTTGCAGCAATTACAGTTGTTGGCGATGGCAGAGGGAAAATTGGCATGGGCTATGGTAAAGCTAAGGAAGTTCCTTTAGCTATTCAAAAAGCGATGCAAGCTGCAAGAAAAGATTTACATCAAGTTTCTCTAAAAGATGACACGATTTATTACGAAGTAAATGGTAGGCATGGGGCAACAAAGGTTTATATGCAACCTGCAGCTGATGGTACTGGTATCATCGCAGGCGGTGCGATGAGGGCAGTTTTCGAATGCGTTGGTATTAGAAATATTTTGGCAAAAAGTTATGGATCAAGAAATCCAATTAATTTAGTTAGAGCCACAATTAATGCTCTGGACTCTATGCGTTCTCCTCAAAGAGTTGCAAAAAGAAGAGGAATTCCAGTATCAAAAATATTTACATAAAACATGAATAAGAAAGTAAATAAAGTGAGAATCAAACTGGTGAAGAGCCGCTTCGGCAGAATCAAGAAGCATGCTGCATCACTTTCAGGGCTTGGCTTGAGAAAGATCAACCAAGAAGTTCTTATTGATGCCACTCCTGAAAATATGGGAATGGTTAATAAAGTTAGATATCTGCTAGAAGTTGAGGAAGTGAAATGAAATTGAATGAGCTAAAACCTAATCCAGGCAGTAAATCTAAGAAGTTTAGAAAAGGAAAAGGGCATGCTTCTGGCCTGGGAAAAACTTCTGGTAGAGGCCACAAGGGTCAGAAATCTAGATCAGGTGGTTTTCATAAAGTAGGATTCGAGGGCGGTCAAATGCCTCTACAGAGAAGAGTGCCAAAAAGAGGTTTCACATCTAACCAAAAAGATTCTGCAGAACTCAGACTGGACCAGCTTGACAAGATTGAAGCCGATGTCATTGACATTGATGCATTAAAGAATGCAAACATGATTCCAAGATACATTCAGCGAGTTAAAGTTATTGCATCAGGCTCAATTGAGAAAGCTGTCAAATTGCAAGGTATTAAATTGAGCAAAGGTGCTGAAGAGGCTGTCACAAAGGCTGGCGGAACAATACTGGATTAATTATGGCTAACACTATCAACACTGCAGGTGGATCATTTGCTGATATGTCTAGGTTTACTGAACTCAGGCAACGCTTGTTTTTCTTGATAGGTGCATTAATTGTATACAGAATTGGAACCTATATACCTGTTCCAGGCATAGACCCAAATGCATTGCAGAGCTTTTTTGAAGAGCAATCTGGAACAATCCTAAGCATGTTCAATATGTTTTCAGGTGGCGCGCTTGAAAGATTAAGCATATTTGCACTTGGAATCTTCCCATACATTTCATGCTCAATTGTGATGCAAATGGCAAGTGTAACCATCCCCACTCTAAAAGAGCTTAAAAAGGAAGGAGAGTCTGGAAGAAGAAAGATCACGCAATATACTAGATATGGCACGGTTTTTTTGGCTGCATTTCAGTCATTTGGCGCTTCGATTGCACTCCAAAATCAAGGTGTTGTTGTAACTCCAGGGTTTAACTTCCTGTTTACTGCTTGCGTGACACTTGTAACAGGAACAATGTTTCTAATGTGGTTAGGGGAACAGATTACAGAAAGAGGTATTGGAAATGGCATCTCTATGATTATATTAGCAAGTATTATTTCTGGTCTGCCATCGGCAATAGGTGGCACTTTAGAATTAGCTAATACAGGCGAGATTTCATCTGCCCTTGTTTTGATTCTTCTTATCCTTGTTGTGGCTGTTACATCCTTTGTGGTTTTCGTTGAGAGAGGACAGAGAAGAATTCCAGTGAATTATGCAAAAAGACAGCAGGGTAGAAGAATGATGCAAGGACAATCTACTCATCTACCATTTAAAATCAACATGTCAGGAGTTATCCCTCCCATATTTGCATCTAGTATCATTTTATTTCCTGCAACAATAGCAAGTTGGTTTGGTACATCAGATGGTTTTGACTGGCTTCAAGATATTGCTGCAAGTTTGGCACCTGGACAACCGGTCTATATTCTACTTTATGCTGGTTTAATTATGTTTTTCTGCTTTTTTTATACATCGCTGGTATTTGATTCTAAAGATACCGCCGATAATTTGCAGAGGTCTGGTGCTTTTATGCCTGGAATTAGGCCAGGAAGACAAACTGCAGAATATATAGATAAAGTGCTAACAAGGTTAACTTTTTGGGGCGGATTGTATATCATGCTCGTCTGCTTGATTCCAGAGTTTATGATTCTCTACTTTAGAGTGCCATTTTACTTTGGTGGTACATCGCTTCTGATCATTGTGGTTGTGGCCATGGACTTTATGGCTCAATTACAGGCATTAATGATGTCAAAGCAATATGAAGGGCTTATGAAAAAAGCAAACTTAAAAAATTATGGAAGAGGCGGGCGGCCTAGATAGGAAAATGAGATGAAAGTTAGAGCATCAGTAAAGAAAATTTGTAGAAACTGCAAGGTCATTAGAAGGCATGGCGTTGTCAGAGTTATATGTAAAGACCCAAGACATAAACAGAGGCAAGGATAATCATGGCAAGGATAGCAGGAGTAAATATACCAGATAATAAGCATGTTAGAGTTTCGCTAACTTATGTATATGGGGTTGGAAATTCACTAGCAGCTTCAATTTGCGATAAGCTCAGCATTGCTCAAGATACAAAAGTTATGGATCTATCAGAACAAGAGCTTGAAAGTATTAGAACAGAGTTAGGTAACTATCTTGTAGAGGGTGATCTTAGAAGAGATACATCGACCAATATAAAAAGATTAATGGATCTAGGCTGCTACAGAGGCATTAGACATAGAAGGGGTTTGCCTGTCAGAGGACAGAAAAGCAAAACCAATGCTAGAACTAGAAAAGGCCCTAAAAAGCCAATGAGAGCTTAAGGAAGAAATATGGCTGTTGGAAAGAAAAAGAAAACTAAGAGAAATGTTATTGAAGGCGTTGCGCACATTCATGCGTCATTTAACAACACAATCATCACTATAACAGATAGATCAGGAAATACATTGGCATGGGCAACTGCAGGCGGATCAGGTTTTAGAGGCTCAAGAAAGAGCACTCCATTTGCTGCACAAATTGCAGCCGAGAGAGCTGGCACAAAAGCTCAAGAATATGGATTAAAAGATATTTCCGTAAAAGTTAAAGGGCCTGGGCCTGGCAGGGAATCTGCACTTAGAGCTCTAAATGCAATAGGACTTAATGTTGTCAGTATAGAAGATGTTACACCATTGCCACATAACGGTTGTCGTCCGCCAAAACAAAGAAGGGTATAAAGAGGTAAATATTAATGGCTAGATATTTGGGACCAAAATGTAAGCTTTCAAGAAGGGAAGGCACAGACTTATTCCTCAAAAGTGGAATCAAACCAATTGAGAGTAAATGCAAACTCAATTCAATTCCTGGATCAAAGGTTGGCTCAAGAAGGGAGCGACTGTCTGATTATGGTAATCAGTTACGAGAAAAGCAGAAACTAAGACGAATGTATGGCGTCATGGAAAAGCAGTTTAGAAATTATTACAAAAAAGCTTCTAAGCTCAAGGGATCAACTGGTGAAAACTTGTTAAAACTTTTGGAAGGTAGATTGGACAATATGGTCTATCGTATGGGATTTGCAGTAACAAGAGCAGAAGCAAGGCAACTGGTAAGCCACAAATCTATTATGGTTAATGGACAGGTTATTAATATTCCATCATATCAAGTCAATGCAAGCGACGAAATTTCTGTTACTGATAAAGGGAAAGATCAGCTTCGAGTTAAGAATGCAGTAAATATTTCATCACAGCTCGGTATTAGCGAGTGGTTAAGTGTTGATCAGAAGAAGTTGAAAGGCATTGTGAATTCAATACCTGAAAGGGAAGATATCTTGCCTGATATTCAAGAAAACTTAGTAGTTGAGTTTTATTCAAAATAATTTTTTTAGGAGATTTTTATGTCTGAAAATGAAAATGAAATCTTAGAAGAGATCATTGAAGAGGAAGAAGTTGAAAAAGAAGAAATTGTCTTAGATCTTCTGAATCCAATGGTCATTAAGTTGGAGTCTCAGAATGAGCTCCATTCAAGAGTATCAATAGAACCTTTTGAAAGAGGTTTTGGTTATACACTGGGTAATGCGATCAGAAGAGTGCTCCTCTCTAGCCTCCCAGGTTACGCAATTACGGAAGCTCAGATAGATGGTGTATTGCATGAGTATACTACCATTGAAGGCGTTCAAGAGGACGTCGTTGAGATCTTATTAAACCTTAAAGGTGTTGCCATCAATATTCATGATAGAGATTCAGCCGATTTTGTGATTAGCAAAAAAGGACCATGTACTGTGACTGCTGGAGATATTCAGGTTGATGGAGATACAGAGATTGTAAATCCTGATCATCATATTGCAACAATTAGCTCAAAGAAAGAATTAAAAATGCAGATTAAGATTGAGAAAGGAACAGGATATCGCCCAGTCCCTACTCAAAGCAAAGATGCTGATGTAACAATTGGTTTACTGAAGCTAGATGCATCATTTAGCCCAATTAAAACAGTTACATATTCAGTCGAAGCTGCGAGAGTAGAGAATAGAACAGATTTGGATAAACTTATTGTTGACTTAGAAACAGATGGAACAATAGATCCAGAAAGGGCAATTAAATATGCGGGCGCAATCCTCCAAAATCAGCTCAGTATTTTTACAAATTTGACAAGAGTACAAGAGCAAAAGAAAGAGGAAGAAGAAGTTCTTATTGATCCAATCATGCTCAGACCTGTGGATGAGCTTGAGTTGACTGTGAGGTCTGCAAATTGTCTGAAAGCAGAAAATGCTAACTATATCGGTGATCTTGTTCAAAAAACTGAAGTTGAATTACTGCGTACTCCTAACTTAGGTAAGAAATCTCTTAATGAGATCAAAGAAGTCCTTGCTAGTCATGGACTATCTCTTGGAATGGAGTTAGAGAACTGGCCACCAAAAGAGGCTGTTGTAGACTAATATTTGTATTCACTGAGAGTTTAAGATGAGACATAGAAAGACAGGAAGAAGACTAGGAAGAACGAGCAGTCATCGAAAAGCTATGTATAGAAATATGGCGGCTTCATTGATTGAGCATGAGTCTATCTCCACAACCTTGCCTAAGGCCAAAGAACTTAGAAAAACTGTCGAGCCTCTTATAACTCTTGCAAAAGAGGATGGTGTTTCTAGAAGGAGGCGCGCCTTTGACTTACTCAGGGACAAGAGAGCTGTAGGCAAACTTTTTACTGAAATCGGCCCAAGATTCAAAGACAGACCTGGCGGATACCTAAGAATTCTAAAAAGCGGTATCCGAAATGGTGATACTGCTCCAATGGCAGTTATTCAACTTGTAGACTATAATTTTGATAATCAGTTAAATGAACAATCAGAATAGTTTACATTTTGAACAATAAAAAAATTCTTACAGGTATAACCACTACCGGAACACCACATTTAGGAAATTATGTAGGTGCCATAAGGCCTGCTATAGCTTCTTCCAATGAGAAAGAGCATGATTCTTTCTTATTTCTTGCAGATTACCACGCATTGATCAAAAGCAAAGATCCTGAAGCATTGAGGCGGTCTTGTCTAGAGATTGCGGCAACTTGGATAGCATCAGGGCTTGATATTGATAAAACCTATTTCTATAGGCAATCAGATATTCCAGAAATATTAGAGTTAAATTGGATCCTTAGTAATTTTACTGCAAAAGGTCTAATGAATAGAGCACATGCATACAAAGCTGCTGTCGATGATAATGAGAAAGCAGATCCAGATAAAGGAATAACGATGGGGCTTTTTTCTTACCCTGTTTTGATGGCGGCAGACATCCTCATGTTTAAGTCCACACATGTGCCAGTGGGTCAAGATCAGGTTCAGCATATTGAGATGACAAGAGATATTGCTCAGCGCTTTAATCATCAATATGGAGAGATTTTTGTAATACCACAAGGCGTTATAGATCAAGAATCTGCTGTTTTACCTGGTTTGGATGGAAGAAAGATGAGCAAAAGTTATGGAAACATTATCCCTCTTTTCTGTGATTCAAAGACACTTCGAAAACATGTTATGAAGATCAAAACAAATTCATTAGAGCCAGGTGAACCGAAATCAAGTGAAGACTGTTTATTGTTTGATATTTACAAGAGCTTTGCATCAGATTCACAAATCAGTTCAATGAAAAAGGATCTTGAAGATGGAATATCTTGGGGTGATGCAAAGAATCAACTTTATGAGCTGCTTGATGAGCAGCTTTCTAGTTATAGATTGAGATATGATGAATTAATGAGTGATCCATCTTACCTTGATAAGGTACTTCGAGATGGAGCAGAAAGGGCAAGAGAGGTTGCGCATACTAACTTAAATGAGATTAAAAGCGTCATAGGCCTGGGTTCATTAAGCTAATTGCTTCTTTAAATATTTTCCTGTAAATGATTTTCTATTTTTCGCTACAGATTCTGGCGTCCCTGATGCAACAATCATGCCTCCATTTTCACCTCCCTCAGGGCCAAGATCAATAATCCAGTCTGCGGTTTTTATAACATCCAAGTTATGCTCAATTATGATCACAGTATTGCCCTCATCTTTAAGCCTATGAAGAACTTTTAGAAGCTGATTCACATCATGAAAATGTAATCCTGTTGTAGGTTCATCGAGAAGATAAAGAGTATTTTTGTTAACCCTTTTTGACAGTTCTTTTGATAATTTTATTCTTTGCGCCTCTCCGCCTGAAAGCGTCACGGCATTTTGACCCAGTTTTATATACCCTAAGCCAACATCCAATAACGTTTGTAATTTATGATGAATGCTCGGCACATTCTTAAAAAATGCAGCAGCATCATCTATCGTCATATCTAAAACTTCAAAAATATTCTTTCCTTTATAAAGGATTTCGAGTGTTTCACGATTAAATCTTTTACCTTTGCAAATATCACAAGTAACATAAATGTCTGCTAAGAAGTTCATCTCAACTTTTATCAGTCCACCACCTTGGCATGTTTCACACCTTCCACCTTTCACATTGAAACTGAACCGACCAGGTTTATAACCTCTAGAACGAGACTCTTGTGTTCCAGAAAATAACTCCCTTATCGGAGTGAAAAGGCCGGTATAAGTTGCTGGATTTGATCTTGGTGTCCTTCCTATTGGACTCTGACTGATATTAACTATCTTTTTCAGTTTATCTGCGCCTTCAAGTTTCTCTTTTCCTGCAAGATCATTGGGTTTATTTTCTAGCTGTGTTCTTAGAAGTGGTTTTAAAGTGCCATTTATGAGCGTAGATTTGCCTGAGCCTGATACTCCAGTGATACAAGTCAAAACATTAAGAGGTATTTCTACATTGATAGATTTCAGATTATTCTTTTCAGCATTGAGCACCGTGAGGCATTCTTTTTTGTTAAGGCTTGATCTTTTCTTAGGTATTTTTATTTCTTTTGATCCATTGAGATACTGGGCAGTTAATGATTTATTCTCTTTCAGGATATCTTCTATAGAACCTTGGCTTACGATATATCCGCCATCCTTTCCAGCGCCTGGGCCTAGATCAACAACATGATTTGATGACCTAATCACTTCTTCATCATGTTCAACAACTATTACTGTATTACCAAGATTTCTCAACTTTGTGAGTGTATTAATCAGACGCTGATTGTCTCTTTGATGCAGGCCTATAGTTGGCTCATCAAGTATGTACATAACACCAACTAAGCCCGAGCCTATTTGACTTGCTAATCGTATTCTTTGAGACTCTCCTCCCGATAAGGTTTCGGCACTTCTTTCTAGATTGAGATAATTCAAACCAACATTAGATAAAAATTCCAATCTATCAATGATTTCTTTGACAACACCTTTGGCAATTTCCTGTTTTGTGCCTTTTAATTTCAAGTCCTTAAAATAAAAGAGTAACTCTTCTATATTCATTTGTGTGAGATCAGAGATTCTTTCTTTCTTTAAGAAGATATTTCGTGCGCTTTCATTGAGTCTTGTGCCTTCGCAATTGCCACATGGTTTTGTGCTCATAAATTTAGAAAGTGCATCTTTGACCCTTTGCGAATCAGTTTCTATATATCTTCTTTGAAGGTTTGGAATTACTCCTTCAAATGCATGTTTCCTTCTTATTCTTTTTCCACCTCTGCCTGGATAAACAAAAGCTATTTTTTCATCCCCGCTTCCATTTAGTAGAATCTCTTTGATTTCCTGATGGATATTTTTATAGGGCACATCAATATCAAAATCATAATGCTTGGATAAGTTTTTAATTAAATGAAAATAATAGAAGTTCCTTCGATCCCAACCACGAATGGCGCCTTCTGAAATGCTTAGGTCTTCATTTTTTATCACTAGATCTTGGCTGAAGAAATGCTCAACACCTAATCCATCACATTTTTCACAAGCTCCTGCAGGATTATTGAATGAGAAGGTACGAGGTTCTAGCTCAGGTATTGAGTATCCGCACTCTGGGCATGCAAATTTATTTGAAAAAAGAATGTCTAATGATGAGTCATCGAGAGAAATTATTTTAGCAATACCATTTGATAGATCTAAGGTTGTTTCCAATGACTCACTGAGCCTATTTTCAAT
The DNA here is from genome assembly GCA_003449795.1 of Gammaproteobacteria bacterium. GTDB lineage: Bacteria > Pseudomonadota > Gammaproteobacteria > Steroidobacterales > UBA11654 > CACPJA01. The sequence goes on from DMGO01000149.1 coordinate 9,531, forward strand.
ATCAGGCTTGATGGTAAAGCGATCAACCACAACCTCAATGGTATTATTTTTCTTTGCATCAATCTGAGGGAGCTCATCTATATCATGTACCTCACCATTAATTCTTAGTCTTATGAAGCCTCTAGATCTGATATTCTTGATTAGATCTACATGTTCACCTTTTCTGTTATTGATCAGTGGAGCAACCATTCCCATTCTATTATTATTTTTTAGCTTCATGATTTGATCGACCATTTCACTGACATTTTGTATCCCTAGTTTTCTATCATGATTTGGACAATAAGGATCACCAATTCTTGCATAGAGGAGTCTGAGGTAGTCATAAATTTCAGTTACTGTCCCAACTGTCGATCTTGGATTGTGAGATGTTGTTTTCTGCTCAATCGATATTGCCGGAGACAAACCTTCTATTAGATCGACCTCTGGTTTTTCCATCATTGATAGGAATTGTCTTGCATATGCAGATAGAGATTCAACATAACGACGCTGACCCTCTGCATATATCGTGTCGAAGGCCAATGATGATTTACCAGATCCAGATAGACCAGTAATCACAATCAGATTATCTCTAGGGAGACTTACATCCAGATTCTTTAGGTTGTGCGTTCTTGCACCTTTAATTTCAATATTGCTCATAAAAAATACCAACCCACCATTGTAAATCTTTTTTTCTAATGGGGCGAAATTAACTGCTTTTTGTTACAATGATTCGTGGAATATATAAAAAAGTTTTAAGGAAATAAATATGGCTAGAGGCATTAACAAAGTAATCATAGTTGGGAATCTTGGGGCAGATCCAGACACTAAATCTATGCCGAGTGGAAATATGGTTGCTAATTTTAGCGTTGCGACATCTGAATCATGGAATGATAGAGATACAGGAGAAAGACAAGAGAAGACGGAGTGGCACAGAGTCGTCTTTTTTGGAAGATTGGCCGAGATAGCCGATCAATACCTAAGAAAAGGATCCCAAGTCTATGTAGAAGGCAAGCTGCAGACTAGAAAATGGGAAGATAGAGATGGTAATGAAAGGTGGACAACCGAGATAGTAGGCAATCAATTAGAGATGCTCGGGGAGAGAATGAGCTCAGGTTCTAGTCAGTCTAATAACATGGACCAATCAACATCAAAATCAAACTTCAATGATGATGAGTTTGATGATGATATACCTTTCTAATTCATCGCATCAATTTCTGTGACAAAAAAAGTTTTCATTAAGTCGTTTGGCTGCCAGATGAATGAGTATGATTCATCAAAAATGGTGGATATGATGTGCACAGAAAGGGATATGGAGCAAACTAAAGACCCTTCTGAGGCTGACTTAATATTGCTTAATACTTGTTCTATTAGGGAAAAACCTCAGGAAAAGGTTTTTTCACAGCTTGGCCGATGGAAGCCTCTTAAGAATCAGAATCCTGAGCTTATCATTGGTGTGGGCGGATGTGTGGCAAGTCAAGAGGGAGAGAATATTATCAAAAGGGCGCCTTATGTAGATATGGTATTTGGCCCTCAGACTTTGCATCGATTACCCAAGTTGTATGATGATGCTGTAAAAACTAGGATGCCTTCAATCGACACTTCATTCCCTAAGATTGAGAAATTCTCAAGTTTGCCTGATGCTATAAATGTCAATCCTTCTGCTTTCGTTTCGATAATGGAGGGATGTAGTAAATTTTGTAGTTTTTGCGTTGTTCCTCACACAAGAGGACTAGAAGTAAGCCGACCACCAGAGCAAATTCTAAACGAAATTAAAAATTTGGCTGAAAGAGGGGTGAGAGAAATTAACTTACTCGGTCAGAATGTAAATGCATACAGGGCAAAAGATATGCATGGCATTAAATTGCGTCTTGCTGACCTGCTTCATCTTGTTGCAGATATTGATGGTGTTGATCGTATCAGGTTTACTACATCGCATCCTCTTCAATTTACGGATGACTTGATCAGTTCTTTTGAAAACAGAAAGCTTGCAAATTATCTTCATCTCCCTGTACAGAGCGGATCAGACAGAATTCTAAAGCTAATGGAGCGTAAACATAAGATTGAACTCTATATAGATAGAATTGAGAAACTGAGATCAATTCGTCCAGATATCAGTATCTCCTCTGATTTTATTGTTGGATTTCCGGGTGAAACAGATGTGGATTTTGAGGAAACCATTGATTTGATCAATAAAATAAAATTTGATCAATCATTTAGTTTTATCTTCAGCCCAAGGCCCAATACGCCTGCAGCTGAAATGATTGATGATGTTCCTTATAAAGAGAAGCTCAGACGCCTGAATGAATTGCAGGTTTTGATTAATCAGAATGCAAATAAGATCAGTCAATCAATGATAGGGTCAGAGCAAAATGTTTTGGTTGAGAAGCGGTCAAAAAAAGACCACCATCAGATCACAGGCAGGACAGAGAATAACCGTTGGGTCAATTTTGATGGGCCTCGAGACTTAATTGGTAGTTTTGTTAATCTTCATATCACAGAGGCATTGCCTAATTCACTCAGAGCTAGGTTGGTCAATTGAAAACATCAACATTAGAATTTGAAATAAATCCAATCGATAATTCAATCCTTGCAAATTTATTGGGGACATTTGACAGTAATATTAGATCGATTGAAAATGAACTAAATATACAAATTAAAAACAGAGGCAATTTATTCCTCCTTAAGGGCCAGAAAAGAAATCTTCCCTTAGGTGAGAGAATACTCTTAGAGCTACATGCCATTGCAAGCAAAGAAAGCATCGACAAAGAAAAAGTTCATCTCGTTATAAAAAAGATCATGAATCATCAAGAAAAACCATCTTCATCTACGGAGCAACCAACTTTTATTAAAACGCCTCGCAGAGAGATACAGACTCGAAATATGAATCAGTATGAGTATATTCAATCAATCAGGAATCATGATGTAACATTCGGAATTGGACCTGCTGGTACAGGTAAAACCTATATAGCTGTAGCAGCCGCTATTGAGTCTCTTCAGAGGCAAGATGTCAAAAGAATCATTCTAGTGAGGCCTGCGGTTGAAGCGGGAGAAAACCTTGGCTTTCTTCCAGGCGATTTATCACAGAAAGTTGATCCATATCTCAGACCAATGTATGACGCACTTTATGAAATGATGGGATTTGAGCAAGTTTCTAATTTAATAGAGAGAAGAACAATCGAGCTTGCGCCTTTGGCATTTATGAGAGGGCGATCCTTGAATGAAAGCTTTATTATTTTAGATGAAGCGCAAAACACTACTGTGGAACAAATGAAAATGTTTTTAACCAGAATGGGGTTTGGCTCAAAATCTGTTGTCAATGGTGACATTACTCAGATTGATTTACCCACAGAAAAGAAATCAGGTCTTGAGCATGCATTAAGTGTTGTGTCAGATATAGAGAAGATTGCTTCTGTGAATTTTTCACATAAAGATGTCGTCAGGCATCGAATTGTGCAAGAGATTGTAGAAGCATATGAAAAGAGTAAAGAAAGCAAATGACCATATCACCTTCGAATATAGAGATTCAGTCAGTGCATCGTATTTCAACAATGATATCAAGAGAACTGATAAAGGATGCGATATTGGCTGCTTATGAAAAGTCAAATAGACCTTATGATTTTGATATTTCTGTCAACATAAGAATTGTTGGCAGAGAAGAGGGGACAGAGATCAATAAGAAATTCAAAAAAAAGAATACCCCTACAAATGTTCTTGCTTTTTTAGGCGATCCAAAAAAGGAGAATGATTTAGGGATTGAGGTGCCTTCAATTGGGGATATTGTTGTTTGCTATCCTGTTGTTCAAGAGGAATCAGATAATCTAAAAAAAACAGTAAAATATCATTTTGTTCATATGGTCATTCATGGCTTTCTTCATTTGTTGGGATACGATCATCAAGATGATCATGAGGAGTATGAGATGAATGAACTGACTAATGAAATATTGCAATCGGTGATGCCATGAATTTAGTTGCAAGTATTAAAAGCTTTTTTAAAAAAAATAAGAATGATTCAGATAGTTTTTACTCACTCATTCGCGCTGATAAGTGGAGCAGTCTTCTTGGCAAAGATCAAATTAAGATGATCGAAGGTGTGATTGAAGTATCAAGCCTTCAAGTCAGAGATATTATGATACCGAGATCAAATATGATCCTTCTTGAGGATGATATGAGCATCGATCAAATGCTTCAAATCATTATAAATTCGGGCCATTCTCGATTTCCTGTCATTGGTGATAATAAAGACGAAGTGATTGGCATTTTGCTTGCGAAAGATCTTTTAAGGTTCTCTCAGGCAAATGAAGCTGGCTTTGAGTTAAATAAGTGTCTTAGGACTGCAACGTTTATTCCTGAAAGCAAACAATTGCAAATACTTTTAAAAGAATTCAGAAAAAGCAGAAATCACATGGCTATTGTTGTCGATGAATATGGAAGAACAGCGGGATTACTCACGATTGAAGATGTGCTTGAGCAAATAGTCGGCGATATTGAGGATGAATATGACCCTGAAGATTTGCCGATGATTCAGGAGATTGGACATAAGAAATATATTGTTGAAGCTTTAATAAGGATTGAAGATTTTAATGAATATTTTGAAACAGAATTTCTAGATGAAGACTATGACACACTGGGTGGAATGCTAATTAAAATGCAGGGCAAGCTTCCTACAATAGAAGAAATTATTAAGATTGAAGATTGTTCATTCAGAATCCTTGAAGCTGATGATAGAAGATTATCAAGCATCGAGGTTACTCTAGATTGATACATCAACTATCAGGACCCAAATTATATCTTAGCTCTATAGCTCTTTCCCTCTCATACTTGATAGGTTTTGAGCCATTCGGATACCAGTTTATTGGATTATTAGCTGTCTCCGCTTTATTTTATTTTGCAATAAATCTGAATGAGAAAAGAGCTGCCTTACTATTTTTTCTATTTGGATTTTTTCTTTATTGCACTGGTTTGTATTGGTTGTATATCAGTATTCATATAGTGAGCGGGGCTCCAAAAATACTTGCTATTTTGCTTATAGCAATCTTATCTATTTATCTATCTTTATTTCATTCTTTATTTGGCTTTATTTTTGTAAAACTTCATAAAAGAATTGCCAATGAATGGATCTCACTTCTTTTGATCGCTCCTTCATTATGGACATTACTGGAAATATTCAGAGGCTACTTCT
>DMGO01000168.1:0-839 GCA_003449795.1 Gammaproteobacteria bacterium
ACAAAAACTTGAGAACCTCTCAATCACACCCAACTTTGAAGAAACCTTTGCACCACCAATGATCGCTGTCACAGGTGCAGTTGGTCTATCAATCGCTTTTTTAATCGAGCTCACTTCATTTGATAAAAGCGGACCTATGCATCCCTCTTTCACATATTGAAGCACACCATATGTGCTTGAATGCTTTCTATGAGAAGCGCCAAAGGCGTCCATAACATAAACATCACATAGGCTGGCAATCCTCTGAGACAAGGTCTCATCATTCTTTTTTTCACCCGCCTGATAACGAACATTCTCACAGAGTATGATGTCATCAGATTCATCATTGATTCCCTCAAGCCAATTGGCTTGAAAAGAAATATTTTTATTCAAGATCTCTTCTAGCCTTTTTGCCACAGGTTCAAGAGAAAAACTGCCATCTAGATGATCAGGATCTGGCCTTCCTAGATGTGAGAGTAAAATGACTTTTGCGCCCTTATCAAGCGCCATTTGAATGGTTGAAAGTGAAGCCATGATTCTGGCATCACTAGTCACTAACCCGTCTTTGATTGGCACATTGAGATCCAATCGGATCATGGTCCTCTTGCCTTGCAAATCCAATGTTTCCATACTTGGTATTTGCATCAGTTATTTTAAACTACTCAGCGTTGACCAATGCGAGTGTCGTATCAAGCATACGATTTGAAAAACCCCATTCATTGTCATACCAAGAGCATACTTTCACCAAAGTTCCCTCTTGTACTTTTGTCATGGTTGCATCATATGTAGAAGATGCAGGATTGTGATTGAAATCAATTGATACCAATGGTCCATCGCTGTAATCAAGCACTCCCTTTAGA
>DMGO01000168.1:1240-11109 GCA_003449795.1 Gammaproteobacteria bacterium
CTGAGATCAACCAATGAAACATTGATGGTCGGCACTCTAACTGAAAAGCCATCTAGCTTCCCATCCAGTTCAGGCAAGACAAGACCAACAGCAGCAGCCGCACCTGTTTTGGTTGGAATCATTGATTGCGTAGCTGACCTGGCTCTTCTGAGATCACTGTGCATGACATCAGTCAAAACTTGATCATTTGTGTACGCATGGATGGTTGTCATAATCCCGCTCTCCAGTCCAATGCTCTCATGTATGGGTTTGACAAGTGGAGCAAGACAATTGGTTGTGCAAGATGCGTTCGAAATCACTGCATCATCTTTTGAAAGGGTGTCATGGTTGACTCCATATACAATCGTTGCATCGATGTCAGTGCCAGCGGGTGCAGAGATCACAACTTTTTTTGCTCCAGCTTTGATGTGTTTACTTGCCAGCTCTTTTTTCGCAAAAAAGCCAGTACATTCAAGCACAACATCGACACCAAGCTCGCCCCAAGGCAATTGTTCAGGATCTCTCTCAGCAAAAACTTTAATCTCATCGCCATTGACAATGAGTGCGTCATCTCGAGCTTCTACAGTATATGGAAATGGTCCATGTGCCGTATCATATTTTGTCAAATGAGCATTGCTGTTGGCATCACCCAAATCATTGATCGCAAGAACTTGTAATTCATCGGTGCGGCCACTTTCATAAAGTGCTCTCATCACATTTCTGCCGATTCTTCCGTATCCATTGATTGCTAACTTTACCGTCATTACAGTCTCCTTTCCTTTTTATCTGTTAATCATTGCCTTTAGTTTTTCGATCACATTTTCGTCTGAAAAGCCAAAGTGTTTGAATAACTCCGGTGCCGGTGCAGATGCACCAAAGCTCTCCATGCCAACCACAACTCCTTTTCGTCCTGCATATCCTCTCCAGGCACTTGCCATTGAAGCCTCAATCGCCATAATTTTCTCATGATCATGCGGGACCACAGATTCTTTATATTCATCTGATTGCTGTTCAAATATCTCAACACATGGCATGGACACAACTCTAATGGAATACCCTTCTGATTGAAGCGCGTTGGATGCATTAACTGCATATTGGACCTCTGATCCTGTTGCGATGATGATTGCATCGGGCTGTGTATCTTCGCTTCCTTTTAAAATATAACCTCCTTTCTGGATATTATCTGTCATTTCTTTTGATCGATTATGCTGAGGCAATGACTGTCTGGTTAAAATCAATGCAGACGGGGTCTTTCTTTTTTGAGTGGCTATCTTCCAAGCAACTGCCGTCTCAAGTGTGTCACATGGTCTCCATACATCCAGTCCAGGAATCAGCCTGAGGCTTGGGACATGTTCAATGGGTTGATGCGTTGGACCATCTTCTCCAAGGCCAATCGAATCATGGGTCAGAACATGTATGACTCCTAACTCCATCATCGCTGCCATACGAATCGCATTTCTTGAGTAATCACTAAATGTCAGAAATGTTCCGGCATAAGGAATCAATCCTCCATGAAGGGCTATTCCGTTCATGATTGCAGACATTCCAAATTCTCTTACGCCGTAAAATATGTAATTTCCGTCATGGTCATCTTTCGTGATTGGTTTTGAAGCATCATGATATGTACAAACCGATCCTGTTAGATCAGCAGAACCACCGATCATATTTGATTGATCTTCCTTCAAAGCATTCAGAGCAACAAGTGATGATTTTCGTGTCGCAACGACATTCGCATCTTCTCTTAATTCATCAATCAATGCATCAAGATGAGCCATGTCATTGCTGATGTTTCCTTCCATGCTTGCCAAGAATTCATCTGCTAGTTCCGGGTTCTCAGATTTGTATTGTTCAAATCTCTCATTCCAGTCGTTTTCTGCTGATTGTCCTTTTTCTTTACAATCCCACGCATTCTTAATCTCACTTGGAATCTCAAACCGATCATGCTCCCATCCCAGTGATTCTCTCACATTGGCAATTTCTTCATCACCGAGGGGGGCACCATGCGTATCAGCTGTTCCAGCTTTGTTGGGTGAACCAAATCCAATGACTGTTTTGCAATCAATCAAAGATGGCTTATCGGATGCTTTTGCTTCTGTGATTGCTTTTGAAATGGCATCAGCATCATGGCCATCTACACCCTCAATGACATGCCATCCATATGACTTGAATCTTGTACAAACATCTTCATCAAACCAATCATCTACTTCACCATCAATTGAAATCCCATTGTCATCATAGATGCAAATTAACTTTCCCAGATTCAAAGTGCCTGCAAGTGAACATGCTTCATGTGAAATACCTTCCATAAGACACCCGTCACCAAGAAAAACATATGTGAAGTGATCCACAATTGAGTGATCACCTTTGTTAAATTTTGATGCCAGAATACTCTCAGCGAGCGCCATACCAACAGCATTTGTAATACCCTGTCCAAGGGGTCCGGTTGTGGTTTCAATTCCAAGCTCAAGATCAAGCTCAGGATGTCCAGCAGTGTGAGATCCAAATTGTCTGAATTTTTTTATGTCCTCAATGCTCAGTGGATAACCCGTTAAGTGCAATAAGGAATATAAAAGCATCGAGCCATGGCCATTGGAGAGCACAAATCGATCGCGGTCTACCCATTTAGGATTTGAAGGATTGTGCTTCATGTGATCATTCCAAAGCACTTCAGCGATGTCTGCCATTCCCATCGGCATCCCGGGATGCCCAGAATTTGCCTCTTGCACAGCATCCGCTGACAAAACTCTAATACAATCTGCTAATTTTTTCTTTTCAATACTAATAACGGGATTGCTATGAATATTTTAGACTTCTAAGTTAATGAAACATTCATTATTGTCTATGACTAATGATCGGCTGGCAACAAATTTTCATTGATTCTATAAAAATTAAGAATATAGATATATAATCCCGCCGATAATGGAGAAAAAAATATGACAAATCAAACATATTTAATGACATCTGAGTCTGTTGGAGAGGGTCATCCTGACAAAATGGCTGATCAAATCTCAGATGCGATCTTAGACGCAATTCTTGAGCAAGATAAAGGCTGTAGAGTTGCTGTTGAAACTCTTGTAAAGACGGGGCTGGTTGTCCTTGCTGGTGAGATCACAACAAGTGCCAATGTTGATTATGAAGCCATTGCACGAAAAACCATTAAAAGAATCGGCTATGACAGAGAAGAACTTGGCTTTGATGATCAATCTTGTGAAGTTTTATCTGCAATCAGCAAACAATCTCCGGATATTGCAATGGGCGTTGACCGAGCTGACAAAAAAGAACAAGGTGCTGGAGATCAAGGTCTCATGTTTGGATATGCAACCAATGAAACAAAAGAACTGATGCCAGCAACAATTCAGCTATCTCATCAACTTGTCAAGAGGCATGCAGATGTCAGAAGGAGCAGTGAGCTCAGTTGGCTGAGACCCGATGCAAAGAGTCAGGTAACCATTCTTTTTGAAGATGGAAAGCCCAAATCAATCGATACAGTTGTTCTATCCACTCAACACGATGAAGGTGTTTCAATGAATGATATTCATGAAGGCGTCATGGAGCATATCATTAAACCAATACTCCCTGAGGGCTTGCTAACTGATTCAACGCAATATCTCATTAATCCCACTGGAAACTTCATAATCGGTGGGCCAGTCGGAGATTGCGGCTTGACTGGAAGAAAAATCATCGTTGATACATATGGCGGTATGGCGAGACATGGAGGTGGTGCATTCTCTGGAAAAGATCCATCAAAGGTCGATCGATCTGCAGCATATGCAGCAAGGTATGTAGCTAAAAATGTCGTTGCTGCAGGGTTGGCAGACCGATGTGAAATTCAAGTCTCATATGCCATTGGTGTTGCAAAACCAACCTCAGTAAGAATAAAGACTTTTGGTACTGAAAAGATTTCAGAAGAAGAAATTGTGCATTTGGTAAATGAAAACTTTGATTTAACTCCTTATGGAATTATGAACATGCTAGACCTGCTCCAGCCAATCTATGAGAAGTCAGCAGCATATGGTCATTTTGGCAGAGAGGATGAAGCATTCCCCTGGGAAAAAACCGATCGATCTGATGCACTCAAGGAGCAATCTGGCTTGTAATTCAAGCCGAATGATGATTTAACTGTTTAATATTAAAGGAAACTGACATGGCTGAAACAGCAAAAGAAAATAAAATAGATTTGATGAACGATTACAAAGTCGCTGATATCTCTCTGGCTGAATGGGGCGAGAAGGAAATCAAAATTGCAGAAACAGAAATGCCAGGCTTGATGAGCATCAGAGAAGAATTCGGAAAGGAAAAGCCTCTGAAAGGAGCAAGAATTGCAGGCTGTCTTCATATGACGATTCAAACAGCAGTACTCATTGAAACATTGATTGAACTCGGTGCTGATATCAGGTGGTCTTCTTGTAATATCTTCTCAACTCAAGATCATGCTGCAGCTGCTCTAGCAGCCAAAGGCATTCCAATATTTGCATGGAAGGATGAGAGCGAAGAAGAATACTGGTGGTGCGTAGAAAAGACAATCAACGGTCCAGACGGTTGGACGCCAAATCTTATACTTGATGACGGCGGAGATTTAACGGGTCTCATGCATGAAAAATATCCTGAACTGATGAAAGACATCATCGGCGTCTCAGAAGAGACAACAACTGGGGTTTTGCGTCTTTATAACATGGAGAAAGATGGAACGCTCATGTGTCCTGCAATCAATGTCAATGACTCAGTGACAAAATCAAAGTTCGATAATCTCTATGGCTGTCGTGAATCACTCGTAGATGGGATCAAGAGAGCGACTGATGTAATGGTGGCTGGAAAAATTGCAGTCGTTGCTGGATACGGGGACGTTGGAAAAGGCTCAGCGCAGAGTCTTAGAGGCCTTGGCGCTACAGTTTGGATAACAGAAATCGACCCAATATGTGCACTTCAAGCTGCGATGGAGGGATATCGAGTTGTGACAATGGATGATGCTTGCTCTCAAGCAGACATCTTTGTTACTGCCACTGGAAACTACAATGTCATTGATAAACATCACTTAGAACAGATGAAGGATCAAGCAATCGTCTGCAATATTGGGCATTTTGATAATGAAATCAACGTAGAATCCATGAAAGATCATGAGTGGATCAATATCAAACCTCAAGTTGATCACATTGTTTTCCCTGATGGCAAAAGAATCATTCTCCTTGCTGAAGGGCGTTTGGTAAATTTAGGGTGTGGCACAGGCCATCCGAGTTTCGTGATGTCTAACTCATTCTGCAATCAAACTCTTGCACAAATAGAATTATTCAAAAACAGCTCAAATTATGAGAATCAAGTTTATGTTCTACCAAAGTCACTGGATGAAAAAGTTGCAAAACTTCATCTCGATAAGATAGGAGCTAAGCTGACCAAATTGACTACTGAACAAGCTGAATATATTGGTGTTAAAGAATCAGGACCATATAAGCCTGATCATTACAGATACTGATTTATTGTTGTGATGACTCTCTAATCATCTTAATCAGAGGCTTGAGAAAAGTAAGTCTGATTATTGGGTCATCAATTTCCAAACACTTCTGTTTGTCCTCAATTCTTAGAGGCAGTATTTCTGCAAATCGATAACTGATCCATGCAGCACTATCAAAATTCTTCTCATCATCGCCGTAAATATTTATGTCATCTAAGATTGCTTGGAGCAATTCTACCAAGTGCGTGAATTCCTTGGTGGGCTTGTAATCCCCTTCTATCTCTATGCGCTCTATTGCCCCAATATTAAGACCATCTTCTTGTTTATTTAAACCTTTCAGCCTGAATTTTTGTGTTCCAATAGTGGTGATTCCCAACAGTCCGTCCTCACCTTGATCCCAATCAATTATTTTTGCAAGTGTTCCGGTATCATAAGTTTCAAACATTTTTGGATCTGTGCTTTCTCGACTCAGAATGATTCCAAACTCACTATCTTCTCGCATACATCTGCTGACCATATCAATATATCTTGGTTCAAAGATTCGGAGTGGCAACTTAGAATCGGGGAACAAGATTGTTCTTAAAGGAAATATTGGCAAATCTTCTCTATTGCTCATGATTTAGATCCTGCTTTCCAGAGCATTGATAAAAGGAAGGGAGCTTTTATTGGTCATTATTAGAAAATTAAGCCCATCAGTATCGATTGATACTAATTTATTGATCAAATCTTGATTGGACTTCACCACATGAACCCCTTCATGAGATCCAAATTCATTCTCAATATCCCATTCAAAATCATCACTGGCACTAATGAATGCATAATCAGCTTCAGAAAAAGAATTCACTACTTCATCTTTCAATGTTCCTTTCCTCATTGTATTCGAAGCCAATTCTGCCAGCACACATAACTTCTGATCAGGGAATCTTTCCTTGATTGCATTGATACCGTATTTGATTGCGGTTGGATGATGAGCAAAATCATCGAATACATTGTGACTTATAAATTGATCCAGTTGCTGGAGCCTTCTCTTTACTCCATTAAATTGATTGATTGCATCAAGGATTTTATCGCCCTCAAAACCTATTGATCGCAATGCTGAGAAAGCTGAAATAATATTCATTAAGTTGTGCTTGCCAAATAATTTGGGACTAAGATTTCCATGCAATACATCGCCTTCTTTTATATGAAGATTCTCTTCATTTGAAATGATTGAATAGTCAGCTTCATCGCTCAAACCAAATGATTTGGTGGAAGACCAATTTCCCATATCCAATAAATCTGAAATATTGTCATCATTAATAGGTACTCTGACTTCTGTCTTTGAAGGCAAAGACCTGATTAACTGATGAAAGTGCCATTTGATTTGGTCTAAATCTTTGAAAATGTCAGCATGATCAAATTCAAGATTATTGATTACAAATGTTTCAGCTGGATAGTGGATAAACTTTGATCTTTTATCAAAAAAAGCGGTGTCATACTCGTCTGCCTCGATCACAAAATATGGCGAGCTTCCCAGTGATGCTGATGCCTCAAAATTTATTGGAACACCTCCAATGAGATAGCCAGGATCTTCACCCAACTCTTTTAGAGCAGATGCAATAATGCTAGAGGTTGTGGTCTTGCCATGCGTGCCAGCAATAGAGATAACCCTTCTATTAGCAAGAATATTTTTACCTAACCATTCTGGTCCTGAAGTATATGTTAAGCCATGGTTAAGAATATACTCTATGATCTCCGTATCTCTTGTCATGACATTGCCAATCACAATAAGATCAGGGGATAATTTAAGTTGATCGACATCATAATTGGGAATTACATCAATGCCCATTTCATCCAACTGATCACTGATTGGTGGGTAACAATTGATGTCTGAACCGGTCACATGGTGGCCTGATTCTTTTGCAAGAACAGCAAGACTGCCCATGAACGTTCCGCAAATACCTAATATATGAATATGCATCGCTCTAAATCATTCGCCTAAAAACGAAGAATGGACCAAAAAATTAATCATCATGTAGAGAAGCGCAATTACAACACCTGAAATTGGTGGCGAAGAAGAGCTAGCATTATCTTTTATCATTGATCTTGAAAAAATATGACCCATTACCATAATTGACCAGATGGCTATGATAAAAAATAACAAGGGCAGCCAAAGAGGAAGGTCAGCTGTATCAATCGGATCACTCTTACTTAGAATATCAGCAAATCTTATGATCAAAGGACTTGCGATGATATTGAATAGCGCGCCTGAACCAAACAGAGCAATCAAAGTCCGAGTGAAATCATCTTGTGTGCTAAATATCTGAGTTAAGATTCTCAAAAATACAATCATCAGAACTACATCTACAAAAAATGAACGAACAAAAACAAGCGGAGTTTCTGATACAGTAAATCCAGAAATTGACTGACTAAGGAAGTACAATAAAAAGACGACAAACAATAGAAACATTGAGTTTGGCAATGCCGATTGATCGGATTTTCTTAAGAGAATATTCCAAAGAACTTTTAATAACTGAATCATGACAAACAATTCTATTATAATTTTGTCTTTAGAATAACGTTTTAACAAAATACCAAGAATAATTTTGTACCTAATAGAAGAACAAGAAAGCCTGGATCATTTCCTTAATGATATTAAAAACGAGGAGTGTATTGCTGTCGATACAGAATTCACCAGGGTAAATTCCTACTATCCAAAATTATGCTTAGTGCAAATTGCAACTCCATCTTTGATAGCTTGTATTGATTGTTTATGTGAAATTGATCTAGACGGGTTATGGAAGCTGATCTTCGATAAGAAAATCGAAAAGGTTATGCACTCTTGCTCTCAAGATCTTGAAATATTCTTCCTAATGAATAACGGTATTCCAGAAAATATCTTCGATACTCAGATTGCGGCTGCATTCATAGGTCATTCATCACAAGTTGGGTTTAAGGAACTTTTAGAAGAAGAGCTGAATGTAAAAATTGAAAAGTCTCAAACAAGAAGTGATTGGAGCAAGCGCCCATTGGCTAAAGCACAGCTAGAATATGCTTTTGATGATGTTGAAGATCTAATTGAGCTTGCGAATTCAATTAAAGATAAGCTCATTGAACTAGATAGACATAAATGGGTTAAGGAAGAATGTGAAGACCTAATCAATAAAAGAATAGGACTGATGGATACATCTGAAATATGGAAAAAAACAAAAGGCATCAAAAAATTGAAGAATACCCAATTACGAACGGCTATCTTAGTTTCAAAATGGAGAGAAGAAAAAGCTTCTGAGAAAGATGTCCCACGTAAATGGCTGATTGATGACCATGAAATTATTTCTATTGCAAAGAAGGAGAACCTTTCACCAGAGGCTATGCATGATCTCATTTCTAGCAATAGACTGAGAAAAGAAGAAATAATCAAACTAAATCATTTCTTAGAATTTTCAGAAGAAAACACTCTATCATCAGGTCGTTTGAATAAGGGAAAAAGAATCAAAGACGATGATATGTCAGCGGTGAGCAATTATCTTGAATCAAGATCAATTGAGCTTCAAATCAGTAAAGAAGTACTTGGATCCAAAAAAGATATGCAAAATTTTATTGCGAATAGAGCTGGGAAGTTGAGTAAAGGATGGAGAAGAGAATTGTTGTTTAAAGATCTAGAAAATTTACTTAATTAGATGGTTTTTCATAATTCCATCAGTTTCTTTAATCTAATATAAACATCATCAACAGAACCTTGACCATCAATTGTATGAAGAAGCCCTGTTGATCTATAAAAATCAACCATCGGCTCTGTCTGCTCTTCGTATACTTCAATTCTTTTCGTAATTGACTCCTCGTTATCATCCTCTCGCTGGAGCAATTCACCACCTTTAGAAAGGCATTCATCTATTTCATTTTCTGAGGAAAAGTAAATATTCAAAGTCTTGCCTGATAATGAGCATGTCCTTCTTCCAGACAGTCTTTTAATTAAAATCTCACTTGGGACATCAATCAATATGCTGTAATCCAATGGTTTATCTATATTTTCAAGCAGATCATTCAATGATTTTGCTTGATTGATGTTTCTTGGATACCCATCTAAAAGGAATCCACTCTCACCTATTTCGGATAACTCATTCTTGATTAAATCTAAAACGATATCGTCAGAAACAAGCAAACCCTCAGACATGATCTTTTGCACCTTTTTGCCAAGTTCAGAACCAGATTCTATGGCTTGTCTGAGTAACACACCTGTCGATATTTGGCGACAATTGAACTCATCCATGAGTTTTTCTGCCTGAGTTCCCTTTCCCGAACCGGGAGCTCCCATCAAAATTAACCTCATAAATAATCCTCTTTTAGATAGTTTCACTATTAAAACATTGGCTGACTAGCTATCATATGCAAAATTCTTAATTTTGGAAGTTATTATGGCGCCAAAGAATGCATTCTATGCACAATCCGGAGGAGTGACTTCAGT
>DMGO01000088.1:0-5129 GCA_003449795.1 Gammaproteobacteria bacterium
TGCAGACATGATCATTGATATATCCCTCAAATCCCCAATGGCCATATTGAGGGTTCGCGGAATTGGTGTTGCTGTCATTGCTAGGAAATCCACATCATGCTTAAGCTTTTGTAGAAGTTCTTTTTGCCTGACACCAAATCGGTGTTCTTCATCAACAATGATCAGTCCTAAATTATCAAATTTGACTTTATCGGATAATACAGCGTGCGTTCCAATCAAAATGTCACAATCTCCATTTTGGATGGATTCATATATTTCTTTTTTCTTTTTTGTTGATTGGGTTCTTGTGAGTAATTCAATATTGATTGGCCATTTCTCAAAACGCTCTTTAAATGATTGAAAATGCTGATTCGCCAAGATTGTTGTTGGAACCATGATTACTACTTGATGGCCATTAATCGCAGAAATAAATGCAGCTCTCATGGCAACCTCAGTTTTACCGAAACCAACATCACCGCATATCAATCGATCCATCTTTTTATCTGAAGAGAGATCATTCATGACTTCTTCTATAGTTTTAGCTTGATCGCGAGTCAGAACATACTCAAAGTCTGAGACAAAACTCTGATACTCTTCTGTATCAGAAGATTGCATTTTGCCTGTCTCTATACTTCTGAAAGCATAAAGCTCGAGTAGCTCTGCAGCGACATCATGCGCTTTCTCCTTTGCTTTATTGCTGATTTTATTCCACTGATCTGTGCCTAATTTTGAAAGGGTTTTTTCATCACTTAAATCACCAATATATCTCGAGATTTTATCCAGCTGTGTTACTGGAAGTTGAAGGAGGTCATCGTTTGCATAAATGATTTTTATGAATTCGTAATCGATGTCATCAATTTTCATTTTATTGAGTCCATCATAAATACCAATCCCATAATCACGATGAACAATCAATGATCCCGGTCTCAGATCTTTCAGATTTTGAATGATTGCTTCAGGATCTCTGAGCTGTTTTCTTTCTTTGATTCTACGTTTGAAGCCATAGATATCCTTTTCTGTGAGTACAGCAAAATGATATTTTTTAATCATAAATCCTTGATCAATGTCTGCTGTGGTAATTAAGATTTCATGATCACTTTCTAAACATTCATTCCAACCACTGGTCAACGCATAGCTCAAATCAGAATCTTTTAATTGTTTAATGAGCGAATTTCTTTTCAGCATATTCGGAATCGAGATCAATATTTTTGAAAGGTTATTATTGGATTTGAATTCCATGATATTTGACATTTCTGATAGTTCAGTCTTCTTCTGAAAGAGAAATGAAATTGGATGGACATCATGATTTTTTTGTTCAGGATTCTTATCCAAAACTTTCTTCTCATGAATAAATACGGTGTGAGCATCAATGATTTTTTTATGCTGTTCTCTATAATTAAAGAACAATTGATCGGGATTGATCATTGGCTGAAGATCCATTTGAAAGTCTAGATATCTTGATTCAATCAGCTTCTCATAGGCTTTTAATGACTCCTCAATATCACCCATACGGATGAAGTTAGTCTTATCGTCAAAATAATCCAGCAGTGATACAGTTTTTTTATGAAAGTATGGTAAATAGTTATAAACACCATTGATCTCATAATCTTCATCAATACTTTGATACAAGGGCCATTCCATATGGTTTCCTTCGCTGCTGTTTCTAAAGTTGTCCTTGAAAAAGTCGATTTGTTTTTGTGTTTTTGAGAAGAAATCAACAGGAGTAATTTTACACTCATTGATTGGCTGAATTGTGAGTTGGGTTTCAATATCAAATTGTCTCATTGAGTCAATTGTGTCACCCATTAAATCCAATCTCACAGGAAATTGATTGATTGTAGAGTAAAAGTCAATGATTGACCCTCTGATCGAGTATTCACCAGGAAAATTAACCACATTGACCCTTTCAAATCCATTTATTGAAAAAATATCCCTGATTTCATCAATATTGATTTCATCTGATTTCTTGAATAACTTCACATTTTCTGTAAAGAAGGATGGTTCTGGTATTCTCCAAAGTAAATTCTGAGCATTGAGAATCAGAACTTTGATGTCTCTGTTTGCAAGCTTGTAAAAAGTTTCAGAGCGTGATGCTTTTAATCCTTTGATTGGAGGATTTAGGTCATACGGTAACATCTCCAAATCAGTTAAGATTTCAATATCAATCTCGTTGTTGGAAAAGAAGCTCAAATCTTTAAATACCGAGAGTGCTGAGTCTGAGTTGGGACAGACAATAACTGAAAGTAAATCTTTGTTTAGCATTTCTGCCAAGGCTAAATTTTTTGATGAACCATAAAGCTGACCCAACTTCATAAGAGAAAAAGAGTCACCCTGTTGTTTTTCAATTAGTAATTTACTTTGAGTTATCATGATTCATTGACGGGTTGTATTATTCCATAAAGTCGATGAATTATTTCGTCTTTAGTCAGATAACCGATTATTATGATTTGTATAATTTTTTTAGAGTAGATAATTGAGAGGTAAGTTATTCATAGCACTTCGTTTGTTTAGTAAACAGCTGGATAAACGCTATATTCCGATTGTCAATTGGATCTCTTCATTTGCAATTGCAATTGGACTCGCATCGGTATTGATCGTCCTTTCTGTAATGAATGGATTTCAGGAAGAGATTTACAATAAAATTCTTAGATCTGAACCACACCTCATGCTACAAAATCAATCTGATTCAGAGTCGATGATTATCCCTTGTAGTGATCTAGAATTCTCCGATTTACTCAAATGTAAATCTTATTCAAAAATAAGCGCAATCGCTGAATCCGACTCTTTGATACAAGCCGTTGAAATCAGGTCTTATTCTCACTCTGAAACATCAACATTGATGCTTGGTAATAATGAAGCAATGATTGATGAGTCTTTGGCAGGAGTCCTAGATATTGAATATGGTAGCTATTTAACCATCAGTATCCCACGTGTCATGAACAATAGGCTCACACTAAGAAATGCCCCCTCATTTCGAGTAAAGGGATTTCATGCAGAGAAGGAGATAGGAGCCAATCCTTTAGAAATTGTCGTAAATAGTGAGACATTTAAAAATTTGGACAGTGAAAATTTGAAGGAGAATCATATGATTCTCTGGCTTAAAGACCCTTTTGATATTGAATCGATGACTACAAAAATTGAGCCAATTATTGGGCCATATCAATATGAAATCACAGACTGGATTGAAAAAAATGAGAATCTTTTTAGGGCCATCCTGATCGAAAAAGCGGTGATGACTGGTTTGCTTTTCTTGGTCGTTTTAATCGCTATCTTCAATGTTATGGTAATGATCTCAATGACGATAGAGAGCAAAAAAGGAGACATAGCGATTCTTAAATCTTTGGGATACAACCAGAGAGATGTCACTCAAATCTTTTTGATTCAAGGTTGTATTGCAAATTTTATAGGAATTCTTCTAGGACTGATGCTTTCTCTGGCAGTGCTTTTCAATCTCAATCATATTGAGGAAATAAGCAGAAATATCTTTAATTTTGATTTTTTTCCACCAGGCTTATATATCCTTGATACGATGCCTTATGTCATAAAGTTACATGAATTCATTTGGATCTGTACGGCGACAGTCTTCATTGGCCTTCTGGCTTCTTACTTACCCAGCAGAATAACCTTAAGATATTCTGTCCCTGACCTTATGCGTCTTTATCGCTCATGAGTATGCAGCCTAAAATATTTCTCAGTTGGAAAGTCTTTTTATCTATCTTGACCAAAAGAGGAGGGAATCCATTCTCTTCAGGTATTGCTTACATGAGTTTGCTTGGCATCTCACTCGGAGTATGTGTGATCATAACTGTGATGGCTGTCATGAATGGTTTTCAAATTGAAATCAAAGAGAGAATGCTCAAGTTCACACCCCATGCAAGCATAAGAACAGCAGAAGCGAGTCAATTAAACAATGCATTCTTTGAAATATTTGAAAATAATCCTGATATCCAGTCCTATTCTGCTTTCTCAGAAGAAGATGTATTGATTTTAAGCAATGAGATGATCAATCCAATCCGCTTAATTGCCTATGAGGATAGAGAATACTTAGTTGAAGAAAAACTCAAAACAGTTCTGGTTGAACATGATCAGAATCTATTTAATCAGTCATTCAGGATTATCATTGGCAATGATCTTGCCCAAAAGATGAATGTAAGTATTGGTGATAAGTTAAGACTGTTGACCAGCGAAAAATTACTTCTTCCATTTGGAAACCTACCAAGAATGAAAGATTTTACTGTCACAGGTATTTTTGATTCAGGCATTTTTGAGATAGATGAAAACATTGCCATCACTGATATGAGGGATGCCAATATATTTCTGCAGATGAATAATAATGTAACTGGATATGCTTTTGATTTTATTGATCCCACATTGTCACAGGCAAAAATAAAAGAGATAGCAAGAACAATGAATGTAAATGGATGGGTAAGTGACTGGTCATCAGAAAATCCAAATTTCTTTAGATCTTTGGATTTAACGAGAAAGATCATATTTTTAGTGCTGATGTCCATCCTAGCAATTTCTTGCTTCAATATTATTTCAACTCAAAGCATGTTAATCAGTGAAAAACGTTCCAGTATCGCAAGCTTAATTGCAATGGGTTATGACAAAAGGAATATATTTTATCTATTCATTGCACTCGGCACTTTCTTTGGACTCATCGGTTTGTCGATTGGTATTTGCTTATCTGTACTCCTGAGTAAAAATCTGTCATTGATCATTTTTTCAATCGAGGAAATGTTATCAATCAGACTTTATCAACCGGATGTCTACTTCCTCGCTGAAATACCAAGTATAATTGATTGGAATCAGACAATTAGAATCGCTGTCTTTACAGTGATACTATCAATATTATCCTCTCTGATACCAGCATATAACGCCACTAAAACCGATCCTGCTGTTTTAATGAAGAACATTCGATTTAAATGAGTATGAAAATTAAGATTAACAATCTGCACAAAGTTTTTCAGAAAGGAGACAGCACTGTCGATGTCCTCAAGGGTGTTAATTTTGATATTGATTCGGGCGAGACAGTTGCTATAACTGGACCATCTGGTAGTGGAAAAACAACATTGCTACAAATCATCGGCCTGCTTGACTCACCTTCAGATGGTTCAGTAAATATCAATGATGAGGATGAATCAAAATCA
>DMGO01000031.1:0-4280 GCA_003449795.1 Gammaproteobacteria bacterium
AATGAGAGCGCCATTGAGCGAAACTGTTTATCCTGGCGCCGATGGAAATGATGTGCATGTTAAATCACTCGGTTTATATGATCCAGATGGTCATTTCATGGAGTGCAATCAAAGGTTTTAAGTTTCATGGTAAATGGTTTGAGCACAACACCGGTATCTAGAATTACTCTTTTTTGTCGTGATTTAGATCAATCACTTGAGCTATACAGAGATATTCTTGGCTTTAAAGAGATAGAGAATAAGACCATCCAATCAAAAGAATTCAATGAGCTGATGAATATTGAAGACGAGAATTGCTACGTGAGAATCAGCTATCTTCAATCAGAGGAATCAGAACATGGACTCATAGCTTTATTTGAAGTCAATTCAAATAACCTAGATAAGAATGAATCATTTGAGAAACCAACAATCCAATACGGTCAAAGCGTCATTGTCTTGAATACAAAAGATCATGAGAGGATATATCAAGTACTTAAAAGGAAAGGTTATGAATTTCTAGTTGAACCCACTGTGTATGAAAAAGAGGAGGACAGTGAGTACATAAAAGCCGGTCTCTATAAGGAAATGTCTTTTTATGATCACGATGGATTTCTCATCAACCTTATTGAATATAACTGATAATATATATCTTTATATCAGTACTAAATTCTGGGAAAAAATATTAATGTCGGGTCAATTTATAACCATTGAAGGAATTGAATGCGTTGGAAAGTCGACGAATGCCAAATTTATAGATAGCACACTCAATAAAAAAGGATATAAAACCCTTGTCACAAGGGAGCCTGGTGGGTCAGGCGTGGGTGAGAAAATCAGGAATATACTTCTGTTCGAGAAGAAAGACATACTCTCACCAATGACAGAACTGCTTTTGCTTTTCGCTGCACGAGAAAAACACATCAATGAAGTCATAAAACCTGCGCTTGAAAATGGGACATGGGTGATATGTGATCGTTTCACAGATGCAAGCTTTGCATATCAAGGATTTGGAAGAGAATTGGGCTTTGATAAAGTGAATAAATTAAAAGCCTTGATTCAAAAAGATTTTGAGCCCGATCTGACAATTTTATTGGATGCACCTCTTGAAGTTATTACCAGTAGAAGAAAATTAAATCCGAATGATCGATTTGAATCTGAAGACAGGAAATTCTTTGAGCGTGTGAGAAATGGATATCTTGAGTTAGCAAAAATATTTAGAGATAGAATCATAGTCATTGATGCATCCAAAGATATCAATGATGTTCAAGATAAAATCAAAATCTTAATCAATGAAATGGTCAGGGCCGAATCATGATTCACGAATATCCATGGTTAAGAGAAACATATCTACCACTTATAAAAGGTATCGAAGAACACAAGAATGCGCATGCACTCTTAATACAAGGAGATACGGGAATTGGACGTTTTATACTTGCTAAGTTTTTAAGCGATACCTTTCTTGGATACGATCAAACTAAATCATCTGAAATCAAAGATGAAATCATTGTTTCACCTTTGGAGGATAAGAAATCGATCAGCATTGATCAGATCAGATCTCTAAAGGAGTCATTACTACTAACCAGTCTCAAGGGTAAGGGTAAAGTTGGAATTATTTATCCATCAGAAAGCATGACTTATCCTGCTGCAAATAGTTTGCTTAAAATACTTGAGGAGCCACCCAAGGATACAATGATTATCCTCATCACCGAATCATCTGGGAAATTGCCCAAAACAATCGTCAGTCGTTCTCAAATCATAAATTGTGGACATCCAAGCAGTGAAGAGTCAATGAAATGGCTTAAGGAAAAAGAAAACGAAGACTGGGCTCCAATAATTTCGGTATTTGGAAATAGGCCAGTGCTTTTAAATGAAATGGGTCATGATAACTTAACAAATCAAATAGATTCTTTGTCCTCACAAATAACGGGGTTAATTGATGGAAAGATGAAGCCTTCAGAAATCTCAGATTTATGGAAGAACGAAGACATCGAGCTGAATCTAAGAGTGCTTTATAGTTGGATCTTTCAATATCTGGAAATTAAATTTTTACAAAAGAATCATGAGCAGAATCTTCCAAATGGGTTAACACGAATGCTTGATAAAAATATTAATCACGAAAGTTGTTTTAAGCTTATGGATGACATAATTAGGCTCAGGGAATTAAAATATACTGGTAAGGGGTTAAGCTGGAATCTTCATATCACTAAACTGCTGAATCCCTTATTTATTGAAATGTCAGGTATGAAAGAATATGCCTAAAAAGATAGAAACAGATGCATTAATCATTGGGGCAGGCCCTTGTGGTTTATTCCAAGTATTTGAATTGGGTCTTTTAGGTATCGATTCTGTTTTAATAGATAGTTTGCCTTCAATTGGAGGTCAATGTACAGAGCTATACCCAGACAAACCAATATATGACATACCTGGTATCCCCGTTTGCACAGGAGAAGAGCTGATTGAGAATCTTTCAAAACAAATAGAACCATTCTCTCCTAAGATGATTCTCGGTGATGAGGTTACTGAACTAGAAGCAAATAAAGACTCATTTGATATAAAGACTCAGAAAGGTCAAAAAATCACAGCAAAAACTGTCTTTATTGCTGGTGGAGTTGGGTCTTTTCAGCCAAGAAAAATCAGGCTCAGAGGCATCGATGATTATGAAAATAAATGGTTACATTACAGGGTTAAAGACAAAAAATCTTTTTATGGCAAGAATATTATCATCGCTGGAGGAGGCGACTCAGCTTTGGATTGGGCGATTGATTTTGCAGAATCAAGTCAACACAAAGAAAATGGTGGGACCGTGAGCTTGATTCATCGCAGAGACGAATACAGAGGTGCAGAATCATCTGTACAAAAAATCAAGGCACTTGCAAAATCAAAGCAAATTGATCTGTATGAAAATTCTAAAATATCTGGCTTTAATACAGAAGAAAAAAACTCATTCATACTTGATATCAATATCAATGATTCTAAGTTAAATCTAATCGGCAATTCTTTGTTGGTCTTCTTTGGTCTGTCACCGAAACTCGGGCCAATAGCTGAGTGGGGCTTAGACATAACTAAGAAATCTATCAATGTGGATACTGAATCATATCAAACAAACATACCTGGAATATTTGCCATTGGAGATATTTCAGATTACCCAGGGAAAAAGAAGCTTATTTTAAGTGGTTTTCATGAGGCAGCTCTTGCAGCCTTTGCTGCAAAAGCGATCATCACGCCTGGGAAGAAAGTGAACTTGCAATATACTACCACCAGTCCTCTTCTCAAAGAGAGACTGGGAGTGAGTGAAAAATAATGTAGAATACAGTCTATAAGGGGGTTCTATAGCATGGGAATTGAAATCACAGGCTGGGGGAAATGCACTCCATCTGCTGTTCTAACAAATAGTGATCTTGAGTCTATTCTGGATACCGATGATGAGTGGATTACTACTAGGACAGGTGTCAAAAAAAGAAGAATAGCAGAAGCCCCGCTAAGTGAAATTGGAACCATAGCGGCAAAACATGCTCTAGCCGCAGCTGATAAGGATCCCAATGAAATTGATGCGGTAATGATGGCCACCTGTACGCCAGAATTTTTAATCCCCAGTACTGCATCTAGAGTGCAAATGAATATTGGTAATAACACCGCTGCCGCTTTCGATTTTAATTCAGCTTGTACAGGTTTTGTTTATGGCCTAACGACTGCTTACTCAATGATTCAAACAGGAATATTCAAAAATGTTCTACTGGTTGGTGGAGAGAAGGTTAGCTATTTCCTCGATTGGACTGCTCGCGACACCGCTGTTCTCTTTGGCGATGGAGCAGGGGCAGTATTAATAGAAAAAACGGATTCAGAATCAAAACTGCATGCCTCAAAAATGACCTGTGACCCATTTCTAGGTGATGCCTTGATGCTCAAAAACTTTGGTACCAGCATGGAACTTAAAGACCCAAAGGAAGGATATTTCTTCGGGATTAGTTTTGAAGGGCAAGAGATATTCAAAAATGCAGTCAAAACCATGGCAAGACTTGCAGAAGAAGCATTAGAGGAATCTGGGCTTAGCGTTGATGATATTGATCTTTGTATTCCGCACCAAGCAAATCTAAGGATTCTTGAAGCAACAGCAAAAAGATGTAATTTTCCAATGGAAAAAATGATCATTAACTTAGATCAATATGGAAATACATCAGCTGGTTCAATACCCATCGCTCTCACAGAGGCTATCGATGAAGGTAAAGTTAAGCCTAACTCCAAAATACTCTTTCTTGCATTTGGTGGTGGACTCACCGGTGCTGCAGCAGTCATTGATTGGGGAG
>DMGO01000031.1:4683-11143 GCA_003449795.1 Gammaproteobacteria bacterium
CAAGATATTCTCAACATGTATCAATAGTATGTCTAATGATCCTTATAGATCAGTATCCGGTGAGGTCTTATATTTACATGACGATGCAGGTCAGGTTGGGCATGAAAATTTCGTCATCACAAAAGATCTAAACCTAAATAGAACCCTTCGAGCGATTTGTCGGATCTACCAAGAAGATCTTTTAAGAGATGTGACATATACAGTTGATCAGAACTGGATTCCACAAGATGCGTTTGTCAGACTCTCGGTTGATGGAGTCTTTAAAGGTTCAAGTTGGTTTAAGTTCTTCGGTGATATTGTTGAATGTGAGAATTTCACAAAAGAAGCCGGAAGAGCCTCTCAAAAACAGATTCTAAGAGGTCCAATTCAATCTTTTGGAGCACATCCAGTCAGTAATGATGCATGGGGATGTGCAGCCTTTGATATGAGTCGTCCATCAGAAAAACAATACTTTGATAACGTAGTCACGACATCTAAAACTGCCCACGGTAACACTGGACCAAGCATTATGATGACTGAAAAATATATAAGCTTTCATGGAAAAGAAAATATTTCTGTGCCTGCAGGAAACTTTGATGTGAACTATTATCAAATCAGTTGGGATGGAAGGGAGGATATGAAGAACTGGCCACCAATTCATATTTGGACCACGCATGATGATTTCATCATTGTAAAAATACGATGGGATCACTTAAAATCAGACTATGTCTTGAATAGGCTAGATTTAGATTAGTAACCAAAATACCTGGATACATTTCAATAATGGCAGAAATTAATACTGAAGTTTTAATAATTGGTGGAGGTGTGGCTGGATCAGCTGCAGCGTGTGCATTATCAAAAAAGGGGTATGAAGTTTTATTACTTGAGAAATCAGAAAAACCTCAAGATACAGCTAGAGGCGATCATCTCCAGCCAGCGGTTTGTGAAATTCTAGGAAAGTGGAATGTTTTGGATCAATTTTTCAAGAGTGGGGCAAAAAAGAGAGCTGGTTCTTTGTGGTTTGATGAAGATGCTAATTTCTTAATGGATGCCAATGTATCCGAACTGAATATACCTGAACCTTACTTTATGTTCATGAATCACGAGGACATCAGTGGTGTATTTGTTTCAGCGGCAGAAGAGAATCAAAATTTTTCTTTTATGTGCCCTATTGTTTCTTGTACGCATATAGAAACAAACGATGAGGAATCCTTATTTGAAATCAAATCAAAAGATGGACTGATTAAAACTGCATCAACCAAAATGATCATAATTGCTGACGGTGTTGCCTCCAACATGGGGAAATACTTCAAATTCGAGAGAACCTCCTTCAGATACGAAAGAGCATTGGCAGTTCTTTTTTCTGATGACTATGAAGCAGATAAGTTTAACAACCTAAGAACATATTTAACAGATCGGGGTATTGTGACGATGATTCCAAGAGCGAAAGGTGGCTGCAAGATTGGGCTGACTATAGATCGTAAAGAAATAAAATCGTGGAAAAAGATGAGTTCTGAGGATTATCAGAAATTCATTGGTGAACTCGTACCAATTTATAAAGATTTAAAAATGTATTCAGCAGGTATCTATCCCCCATCTATGATTATTGCCGAGAATTGGTCTAAAGAAAATATAGTGCTTATTGGAGATGCTTGTCACGGGTTGCACCCTGGAAGAAGCCAAGGAATGAACACAACGATCAAATGTGTGGATCATCTTTTGGGTCTTTTACCATCTAAAAAATCATTTGGAAAAGATACAGTTTCAAATACATTGGTGCAGTATCAAAATGAGATGAAGTCGAATATCAGTGAGCTCTTGCAGGCAAATCACTCTATGGGAATATCGATGGATAATTTTGATCACAATTCCAAGATTGATGAAATTGAAAAATTTAAACTTTTAGAAAAAAACAAAGAAGCCGGGCACACCTACAGGATGAAATCTGCAGGATATGGTGTTTTTTAGATTAAATGGAAAAAAGCTTAGATAAAGAGTTCTACTTCAGTGATGAAATCTACAATCATGAACTAGATAATATTTTTTACTCTGATTGGGTATGCTGTGGCAGAGAAGAGGATTTAGATTCAACCGGCAGTTATAAAATTTTTTCAATTGGAAATGAAAGTTTATTCATTATCAAAGATAAAAATAATGATATTAGAGTTTTTCATAATTTTTGTAAGCACAGAGGATGTCAAATTCTTGAGAATGAAGAATCCAGCCCACTAAAAAGGAATATTAGATGTCCATATCATTCATGGGTCTATAACTTTGATGGAAGTTTATATAAAGCGCCACATTTGGATGTTGATATAAACGATAAAAGGTTTCATTTGAATGCTGTAAAGAGTCAGACTTGGGGCGGATTCATATTCATAAATCTCGATGAAAAACCGTCTTCTTTTAATGAATTTATCAATGACATAAGTACCCAGTTTACTCGTTATCCTTTGGATGAATTGGTCTCTTCAAGATCCCATGAGTATGAGATTTCTGCAAACTGGAAGGTGATATTTGAAAACTATAATGAGTGCTATCATTGTGCTGGTGTTCATCCAGAATTAGTCAAAATTGTGCCTGCATTTAAAGAGAATGGTGCAAATGGTTTGGATTGGGAAGAAGGCATACCTCATCGAGCAGGAGCAAATACTTTCACATTCTCAGGGACCACAAACAGAGATCCATTCCCTGAGCTCAATCAATCAGAGAAAGATAATCATTTTGGTCAAGCGCTCTACCCAAACCTAATGATGAGCCTATCTATGGATCATGTCGCTGCGTTTATTATTAATCCGGTCTCACCAACTAAAACGATGATTGACTGTCGTATATTATTTCACCCAAATGAAGTTGTTAAGCCAAGTTTTGATCCTGATGATGCATCTAAATTCTGGGACTTGGTTAACAGACAAGATTGGAATATTTGTGAAAGGGTTCAAAAAGGAATGCGATCCAAAACTTTCAAATACGGCTATTATGCGCCAATGGAAGATGAAAGTCTTGACATTCGAAAGTATATTCAAAATAGGTTAGAGATTGAAATATGACAATCCCGATAAAATCCACAAACATAAGGTGGAAAGTTCTCTTAATTGCTCTCTTTTTGGGCTACATAGCATATGTTTTCAGGGGCAATCTATCAGTAATAGGTAAATACTTAATGGATGATATAGGAATCACACAAATTGAGTTGGGTTGGTTGCTTTCATCTTTTTTATGGGGCTATACACTTTTCCAATTTCCAGGAGGACTTATATCAGAAAAAATTGGGCCAAAGAGCACATTGATACTTTGCATAGTTGGCTGCACGGTCATCACAATCATATCGGGTCTTATAGTATTGGGCGGCTTCTCAATTGCATTAATGATTCCACTTCTTTTTATTTGTCGTTTTCTACTAGGCGCCTTTCAAGGTCCATTGTTTCCCGCTATGTGTGGAGGTGTTATAACCAGATGGTTCCCTTCAGGATCCTGGGCGTTACCCAATGGAATGACCTCCACAGCTCTGGCACTCGGCTCTGCCTCAACACCACCAATCATTGTTTACTTAGCTGAATACTTTGGATGGCAGTCTACATTTTTTTTGATATCGATCTTAGGGGTCATAGGCTCAATGATTTGGTGGAAATATTCGACTAACTGGCCCAATGAACATCCTGATATCAATCAATCAGAGTTAGAACTAATAGGGGAAACTGATTTCAATAACAACGAGATGACTTGGCCTATGATTAAGGAGGTATTGTCGAATAAAAATATCTTGTTTGCGGCATTGGGGTATATGTCAATGAACTATGTTTTCTTCATATTCTATTCATGGATCTTTATTTATTTTGTAAACATCAGGGGTTTTGATGTTTTAGAGGGTAGTATATTGGCAAGTCTACCTTTCTTAATGGGAGCAATAGGTGCAACTTATGGTGGTTATTTATGCGACAGGTTACAAAAGCGATATGGCATTATCTGGGGTCATAGAATACCCGTCATCATTGGGCTTATTCCATCCGCTGGTTTTCTATTATTTGGTTCAATCACAGAGCATCCTTATCTTGCTGTTCTCTCATTATCATTATGTTATGGATTCATTGAATTAACAGAAGGGCCTTTCTGGTCAACAATAGGATTTATATCAGATAAACCCCAAGCAGCAGGTGGAATTCTCAATACAGGTGGGAATTTAGGCGGTGTATTGGCAACTCCATTGATCCCTATCATGGTTGCTCAATATGACTGGGTAATTGCGCTCAATAGTGGAGGAGTTTTTGCCATATTAGGCGTAATATTCTTTATGCAAGTTAAGTTCAATCAAACCGATGAATGAAAGATATAAAATATTATTCGAATCAGTTGAGATAGGTCCAAAAAAAGCAAAAAATAGATTCTATCAAGTCCCGCATGCAATGGGTGCAGGCAATGATATGCCCAATACAAGAGCTGCCCAAAGAGGGATAAAAGCAGAGGGTGGATGGGGAGTTGTGAATACAGGATATTGCTCAATTCATCCCTCAAGCGATGACAGACCACTGCCTATGGCAAGATTGTGGTCAGAAAAAGATATTGCTTCTCATATTCCAATGGTAGATGCAGTTCATAAATATGATGCTCTTGCTGGCATTGAGTTTTTTCATGGTGGAGCTTATACGGCCAACAGGCACACACGAATGCCTCCAATGTCTCCATCTGGCATACAACAAAAAGTCAGTGAGCTGATGGATATGCATCTGACGGCACCAAAAGTCATGGATAAAAAAGACATTAAAGATTTAATCCAATGGCATTTGATTGCAACAGAGAGAGCCATTCAAGCAGGTTTTGACATTATTTATTGTTATGCAGGCATGGGTTTTTTACCATATCATTTTCTTCATCCTAGATTTAATCGTCGAACTGATGAATACGGAGGAAGCCTAGAGAATCGTTCTCGGCTCATGAGGGAATTGATCACTGAAATGAAAGAAGTTGCTGGCGATAGAGCAGCAATTGCTGTGCGAATGTCTACTGATGAATTGCTTACTTTTAGAAGTGAATCGAGTGAAAGTGAAGCCCATGAATTTTTTGAGATAAATGGTGAATTTCCCGATTTATGGGATATAAAAATGTCCTCTTGGTTTAAAGAGTGTCCAAGTGGAAGATTTGCTGAGCCTGGTCATATGGAGCCCTACAATGGTTTTGTTAAGAAACTCACTTCAAAACCTGTCGTAGGTGTGGGGTGGTTTACCTCACCTGACATTATGGCTAAACAGATTAATGATGGCATTCTTGATTTTGTGGGTGCAGCTAGAGCATCCATAGCTGATCCATTTTTGCCAAATAAATTAAAAGAAGGAAGAGAAGATGATATTAGAGAATGCATAGGATGCAATATATGTGCTTCTTGTTACAACCAAGGCATTCCTGTTCGTTGCACACAAAATCCATCCATGGGTGAGGAGTGGAGAAGAGGTTGGCACCCAGAAAAGATAAAATCTAAATCTTCTGATAACTCGGTGCTTGTTATTGGAGGAGGGCCTGCTGGATTGGAAGCAACACTATCGCTCGCAAGAAGAGGATATTCGGTTACAATCGCTGATTCCAATAAGGCTCTTGGCGGACGAATCAACATGGAATCTAAGCTGCCAGGTATGACGTCCTATAAGAGAGTGGTTGATTATCGTGTCAATCAGATCAATCAATTAGACAATGTTGATGTCTTTTTAGATAACACATTGAGTCCTGATGATGTTTTAGAACTGGGATTTGATCATGTTGTCACAGCCACAGGGTCAACCTGGCAACCCTCAATTATGGATGAAAAATCAACACCAATCTTAATTGATAAAACGGATACTATTTTTACGCCCGAGGATATTTTAAATGGCTGTGAACTAAAATCACCAGTGATAATCTTTGATTTTGATTATTACTATATGGGTGGATTAATGGCGGAGTACATAAAGAATCTTGGCCATGAAGTAACGATCATCACTCCATTTGATAAAGTTTCACCCTGGAGTTTCAATAGCAACGAAATTGATGAAATCGAATTAAGGTTATTAGGAAAAGATATCAGAGTATTCACACAGCATCGCATCATCAGAATAGGGGATTCTTCTGTAAAAACCATTCACAAAGTGAGTCTTGAGGAAACTGACATCGATAGAGACTCATTGGTGCTTGTTGGATACAGAAAACAAAATAATTCACTCTACAGTGAACTCAATTCTCGAAAAGCTGACTTAAGCTCATCAGGAATTAAGTCGATTCAAAATATTGGTGACTCAAATGCTCCAGGGGCGGTTGTTCATGCTGTTTATGCCGGCCATCTTTATGCCAATACATTCGATCAAGAAGACAATGATACCAGTGATGATTTTAAACTTGAGTATCCAGTCATTCAGTAAACTATTGTTTTTATTAATAATTTTCATAATTCTACTGATAACTAGACACAAAACTTTTGAAAATAGTAGACTAATCTTATGAAAAAAATCTTAAAAGG
>DMGO01000166.1:0-3617 GCA_003449795.1 Gammaproteobacteria bacterium
GCCTGGAAGAAATATTGGACTACGCTTCAATATGAAGTTCTAGTAATCCCCTAGATTCCTCCAGCATTGATACGTTTCACCCCTCCTACAATTTGCTGGAGGGATCATCTCTCAAGGGTTTGAATCAAACCCTTGAGAGAGAAAAATAGTTTACAATCAGAGAAAGAAATGGATTTTAAGACACAACTCAAAACGGATAAATTCGCAGCAACCATATCGTTGGCATGTGCGATTCATTGTTTTTTTGTCCCGTCTTTTGTGATTGTGACCTCTGGGGTTCTTTTTACATCAATCGACAATGAATTAATTCATAAGATCATTTTATTGATAGCAATACCGGTAAGTCTTTATGCATTGGGACTGGGCTATAAGAATCATAATATTGTTTCCTATCTTTGCATTGGGATAGCAGGTCTTTTAACGTTAGTTTCTGCTGTGCTTTTAGGTGAAAGTTTTCTTGGTGAATCGGGAGAGAAGATTACGACACTGGTGGGATCGATATTGGTTTGCTATTCCCATTTCAAGAATCATCAAACCTGTAAGACTCTTGAATGTTCATCCTGCCATGATTAAAAATAAAGCTTTACTGTCGACTTAGATCAGCCATTGCATCTATGATCTCATTGTAGTTTTCATAGAATTCCTTTGATTCTCCATCTTCCAGTGTGACAGGCGATACAATATCTCTTTCTACGTTATACCAACCAATCTTTTCTAAGAATTTAAAGAAACTGAGGAAACGACCTATATTACTGATCTCATAATCTCTTATCGGCCCCCAATCTTGCTTCGATCCGCCTGTTGATGTGTATTTGGTTATTCGAGTAAAGATGACATCATTGGCTTGGTCGATAAAAATATATTGACCAAACTTTCCACTGGCATTCATGATCTTTCCTTCATCATCATTCTTAGAGAACCACCAGTGCAAACCGTAACCCCTTCTGTCCATACCGGCACGATCAGATGTACTTAACCATCTCGGATCATAGGTTTCTTGAACAAAATCATAAGGCACTATCTGCTGATCATTCCATACACCATTTCTCGAGAATAGAAGACCAAAGCGTGAGTAATCCCTTGCTGACATATCGATACAGCAATAGCTTAATACGTTATCCGCTGCATCTCTCCAAAGGACATAATTTTTTGTGCCTATCGGATCGAGAACACGTTCTTTCAAAAGATCATCCGCTTTTTTTCCTGTAGCCACAAGAAGGATGTCTCCAAGCAAAAGTGAATTTATGTTGTTGTATTCAAAAACAGTGTTGGTTTCTTTGTCTCGTTTGATATCTTTGGCGTAGCTCAAGTGATCATCTCTAAAGAACATGATTTCATGCTCGTGATCTGGATTCTCTAGACCACTGGTCATATCAAGCACTTCTCTTATGGTGATGTCTTTTCGATCTTCATTGAAATAGTCCAAATAGTCACTGACTCTGTCATCTAAACTACCGATTTCTCCTCTCTCTATGGAAATACCAATCAGACTGGCATAAAAGCTCTTTGCCATAGACCAGGATGTACCAATGGAATCTTTGTCATAACCATCGGCATACCTTTCAGCAATAATATACCCATCTTTGATCAGCACCACAGATTGGGTGGCATCATCTTGGAATGACAGATCAAAAAGTTTTTCTACTTTTGAGGCATCGATCCCAAGTTCATCAGGATTTTTCACAGACCATGATTCACCAGGAAATTCTTCTGCAGTCAGGGGCAAAATAAATGAAATAGAGCAGACGATTGGCACTAAAGATTTAATTATTGTCTTTTTGTTCATAAGTTATTATTCCGTCACACTTGACAGAATGGATTTAGATGTTGAAAATCCATCTTTCAGTGATTTATGGAGATGTAGCTCAGCTGGTTAGAGCGTCGCACTCATAACGCGAAGGTCGGTGGTTCAAGTCCACCCATCTCCACCAAAGATTTAACCCATAGGGTTATTGGCTTCTAAAAATTCGCAGCAAATTGAATCAACACCTTGATCTGTAGCAGCATTGACCATGTGGCTAATTGCCATATCCATTGCAAAGTCAGGTACTTGAGATAGTGTTTCACATGCGCAGTCTGTGAAGGTGATTCCTTCTGCTGCAGCGTTTGCTTTTTCTTTTATTGCTTCTGCATCCATTTTTATAAATCCTTTTAAATTGGTTCATTGACTATAGATTGTGTCAAAAAATTGCTTAAACAGGAAGACAAAATTAAGCCTAATCGATTCGATGAGACAATAGCCCATCCAAGAGTTTTGGCTCAAACCATGTCGATTTTGGCGGCATGATCATTCCAGCATTAGCTACATCAATCAATGCTTCAACTGGAGTTGGATATAAGGAAAAAGCAAAATCCATCTCATTGCTATCTACTCTAAGCTCAAGACCCTTCATGCCTCTCGCTCCACCCACAAAATCAATATTTGGATCAGTTCTTTCATCTTCAATTCCAAATACAGGCGCAAGGATAAGATCATGAAGTATGCTCACATCCAAGGATTTCACTGGATCATCGATGGTTTCTGAGCTCCTTAGTTTCAAACAATACCATTGTTGATTGTTATACATTCCGAAATGATTTCTTTCGGTAGGCTTATAAGCAGTTTCAGCTTCTGTAATTTCAAAGCTCTCTTCCAGCTTGTCTAAAACTTCACCGATAGAGAGTCCACGAGTGTTTTTAATCAGCCGATTGTAATCCAGGATGTTCATTTGGCTCTCTGGAAATGAAACCGTTAAAAAATAGTTATAGCTTTCTTGACCCGTATGTTGAGGATTATCCATTTGCCTTGTTTTTTTAACAACTCCAGCTGCCGCAGAGCGGTGATGACCATCGGCTATAAATAGTGAATCCATTGAATTAAGGATGCTTAGGATCTTTTCTTGTTCACCATATTGGTCCACCTGATAGATTCTGTGAATGACGCCATCTATTGCATTGACATCATAAATTGGTGTCTCCCTTTTTGCCACAGAATGAAGCAAGCTTGATAACTCTTCATTGTCCAAATATGTCAATAAAACTGGCCCAGTTTGCGCATTCAAAGAAGAAATATTATTGACCCTATCGAGCTCTTTGTCGGGTTTCGTAAATTCATGACGTTTGATTTGACCCTTTTCATATGCATCAACGGAGCCCACTGCTGCAATTCCAAGTTGATGGATATCATTGTCGATCATCTCATATAGGTAGAGCATATCCTCAGAATCCTCAATCAATACTCCGCTCTCAATCATTTGATCCAAATTATTTTTACCCTTCTGATAAACCTTTGGATCGTTATAAGCAATACTATTTTCCAGATCTATTTCTGGTTTTGAGATATGCAGGAAACTGTTCGGACGATCTTTGGCCAACTCAAATGCTTCTTTGGAATTGATGACATCATAAGGGGGTGCGATGACATCATCTGCCATAGATGGTTTGGGTCGGAGTGCTTTAAATGATTTTATTAGTTCTTTGTCCAATTTGTTCTTCTGGGTGATTCAACATAAGATTAAATATTATATAAATATATAAAAGTAATTTGATGACAATAATTCGCAGCCATATTTATTTTTTTCATACAGCGGCATTCGTGATCTTAGCTTTTTTTACTTTAGATTCTATTGGATCTGAGA
>DMGO01000167.1:0-6195 GCA_003449795.1 Gammaproteobacteria bacterium
TTTTCCTGATTTGAATACATCATTCTCATAATCAAGTTTCGAGAGCCAAGGATATTCTTTAGCATGAATGGTGAAAGTAAAGATGAATGCCAATACCAAGGCAATGATATATTGTAGTTTCATTTTAATCAGCCANNGGAATATTTTTTGACCAATTCTCATAAAACCAGGCTGTTAATAGTCCTCCATAACTATGTGAGATTAAAATAACCCTCTCTATCCCACTATTTATTGAAACATGCTCAGTAATTAGTTCATTTAGGAGGATAGCCGAAGGTTTAGGGCAACCTTGATCATTCCATCTAAAAAAATAGATATCATTTGTCTTTGAATCGATTGATTTCAGCGGATATATCCATTCATACCCCTGACTTCTTGATCCATGAACAGCAATAATCATCGATCCTTCATTGACCGGTTTTTCTTCCAATGAGTGAAGCCCATATTCAAGTTTCATCAGTTCTTTTCCTGATTTGAATACATCATTTTCATTATCAAGTTTTGAGAGCCAAGGATACTCTTTAGAATGAATAGTGAAAGAAAAGATGAATGCCAATGCCAAGGCAATGATATGTTGTAGTTTCATTTTAATCAGCCAGACCTAATCTATGTCATAAATCCTATATCGATCTGGCTTAAGGACACCCAAGCTTGTTTGCTCAAGAGATAATTTTCTTTGAATTTGATTCAGTCTGTCCTCACCAAAAGCTTCTTCAATCATCACATTCCAAATTTCTTGAGCTTCCTCATCATGTCTGATTTCAACTTCACCCCAGACAATCACATGACTCATCACTACTGGCTTGCAAATTGAAACACATGCTCTCGGATCTCTCTCAAGATTTCTCTTTTTTTGTTTACCGGTAAAGCTGAATAACAGCCCCTGTTCATGAATTCCCATCATTAATGGTGTGACATGTGGCCCTCCATCAGGACCGATTGATGAAAAATGAACCCATTCATCGGGTTTATGAATTGTTTTTATGGCATTGACTAGTTTTTTATCCATCTCAGTCTCCTGATAAGTAGTTAGTAATCGCATCAACTAGAGGCGGGGTGAGTATACTTAGAACATAGAATATCAATAGGGTAACGAGCATAGCCACTGCAATAATAAAAATATTTCTCATGCTTAAATTTGAATTTCTTTAGGCTTCCACTCCGGGGCGCCAAAAATAGATTTTATTTTATCTTTGATATTTCTTGAATTCCCGAAATCTTCAAGAATTTCTTTCCAAGTAAATACGGTAATTATAAATGGATTTGATGTCTTAACATTCCTTTTTAATCCAAAGACAACTTGTTCTTCCTCTGCTTGGTACGTTCCAAAGATTTTGTCCCAAATAATAAGAATATTTCCAAAGTTTTTATCCATGTATTCATCATTTACACCATGATGAACCCGATGAGCAGATGGGGTAACAAAGATAAACTCCAAAGGACCAAGTTTTCCGATCATTTTTGTATGTTGAATAACAGCCCATAGTGTAGACGCAGCGCCAACAATTAGGGTCAACAGTGGATTAAAACCAATTAATGGAAGAATGAAGAAGAATGGCACCCTAAAAATTGGATTGAACCATGCTTGTCTGAGTGCTACTAAAAAATTCATTTCTTCACTTGAATGATGATTCATATGAATTGCCCAAAAGAATCTCATATGATGAGAAGTGCGATGAAACCAATAATAAATAAAATCAATTGCGAGTAGCGTCAAAATAATTTCTATCCATATCGAACCAAATATCGAAAAGTCAAATAGCCTAAATTGATAAAGAAAGAGATAAAAAGCAATGATGACGCCTTTCGTCATTAAATTAATAATGACATTTCCAATGATTAAGCCAATTGATCCCAATGAATCCTGATATTTGTAATATTTGAGCCCTTTCTTAGCTGAGATAATTATTTCTAAAATAATTAAAGATAAAATAATCGGCGCACCGATAATATAAATTGTATAGTCGGTGACTGTGTTGATCATTTAAGGTTTTACTGTCTAGCCATCGAGATAGGCTTTACGGCCTTGATAGAGACCATGCCGTCTTCGCCAATATCAGATATCTCAAGTTCAACACCAATTACTTCAGCAAAAGCATTAAAACGTTTCTTTATCCATATATCATGAACTTCCTTCTCAGTCAGATCATGTTGACCCAGTCGAACAGTATGCTCCAAAATTAAACCAAAGGGCGATGTCCATCTCCTCTCTGCTTCACTATTTTCTTTATCAAGAAAAAGCTGATATGCGCATGCTGTTCTATCTATCATGCCTACCATTACATCTTCCAATTCTCCTGATCTTTGATAATTATCTCGAACTCGCTCCAACATTGGCAGAGTTACTTGTACTTCATTTTCAATCAATTCATCAATCATATCGTTATTTTTAGCAAACTGAATTGTGGTCAATATCATTTTGATTAATGCATCATTGATATCGTGCTGATAAGGCTTGGTTTCATTGAGTGATTTCAATACCACTGTCATTGCTCTTCCAAGCATTTCCTCACGACCCTCAAATCCACTTGAGGCAGCAGTCAGTTTTTTGCCCTCATCATGCCCGCCAGCATGAAGATTTTCAGCAGGCGTCAATACAAGAGCCAAGATTCCTATTAAAATATAGTTTTTCATTGCATGTTTCCCCATTTCTAAAGCTAGAATTTACTTTATTAAATTTTCAAAGAGTGCTCAAGGACTCAATATTTTTACTTAAAGCCTTCATAGTCTTAAACTATAATTGTTTTTTGGATAGTGAAATGAGCAAACAAAAACATTCAATGCAACCAAAACCGAGTCATGACGAATCGGTTCGTCAAGATTTTGTTACAGATCTTAGGGCATATTTAACAGATGAGATTTACTCATTGATTACTCCTCATTATGAGAAGAAAATCGAGCCAGATTTTATTCACGCAAATGAAAGGAAGCCAGAAGATAAATCTGAAGTGAAATCATTGATGCTCAATGATAGGGGTTATCAAAGTTGGAGCCTCTTGCAAAGATTGAGTCAACAGATGATGTTTACATCAGTCATAGATACTGTAGAGAGGAATTTAGACTCAATGATTGATGACTTAGAAAATCATCAATCAATTGGAAGCTTAGATATTGATGAGTCTCTTGATATACCAAGATATTTAACGGCTTATGATATTCATCAGCAACCAGGAGGTTACCACAGTGAGAATATTGAAAAAGATATATCAGCTGGAGCAGTCTATGATATCTCTCTCCCTATTTATTCTAGAAATGCAATGGGTGAAGAAAATGATCTTCTGGCACAAGCGATCATTCGTTATATTGATGATCACCTAAAAACATTCCAACCTCTAGATATTATGGATATGGGATGTGGAATTGGAAATTCAACACTGCCTTTTTCTAAAAAGTATCCAGATTCAAAAGTGATCGGTGTCGATGTTGCTTTGCCTTGTTTAAGATATGCTCATGCCAGAGCCAACGCCTTAGGCATTGAAGCACATTTCAGTCAGCAAAATGTCGAAAAAACATCATATGATCCAGAGTCCTTTGACCTTGTTACATCGACACTTTTACTTCATGAGACATCACATGATGCTGTTCCAAAAATTATCCAAGAGTGTTTTAGGTTGCTCAAACCTGGTGGATGGATGATTCACCTAGATGTTTATCCATTCCATAAAAAAGAAGAGGATCCACTTTATGATTTCTTGAAAGATTGGGAAGTGATCAATAATAATGAAAACTTTTCTGGCGCTCTTAGAAATATGAATATGAGAAAAATCATTGAAGATGCTGGTTTTTCATCTGAAACCGTTGAGTTCACCTCTGCTGAGGCTGCAGCAAAATACAGCAAAGGTTATACCGGTGATTTTTATTTGAAATTACCCGTCTACCTTGCTCAAAAACCGAGTAAGCAATGAATGAAAAGACAAAGCTTCCACGTGTCGCCAAAGGCAAGAAGCCAAAGTATCTTGATGATGGTTCGATTGATAATCTCATGGCAATGATCATGACGTTGACTCAGGAAATATCTGTCTTAAGGGATCGAATTGATACTCTTGAACGAATGCTTGAGAGCAAAGAAATAATTTCTACAAAAGAGTTCGATGATTTTGTACCCAGCGATGATCTTGAAATGATGAGAAAAGATAGAAGGCATGAATTACTTGAAAGAGTTCTTTTGCCAATTAAAAAAGAGTTGGAGTAACCAATGGATTTAAAAAGTATCCAGGCAATTCATACTGGACCCTTCAAATTGGTATATGTATCTAGTGGTGGCGGGAGTACTGCCATTTCAGACTTTTTAAAAGTACCGGGAGCAAGCAACACAATTCTTGAATCCTATATCCCTTACTCCAGAGAATCAATGGATGAATACCTCGGAATCAGACCGAGCCATTATTGTGGATTGCAAACCACGATTAATATGGCAATGATTGCATTTCAGAGAGCACAAAAGCTTGCACCGGATGCAAAAAGAGAGCACTTATTGGGCGCTGCTGTTACGGCTACATTATCTACTACATATGAAAAACTGGGCTCTCATCGTTTCTTTGTTTGTATTCATGGCAGTGAAGCAACGCATGTAATTTCTTGTTATCTCACGAAAGGTAAGAGAACCAGGGATTTGGAAGAGAAGCTTGTTTCAGAATGTCTTGAGGCCTTGATAGGAATTGCTTGTGGAGTAATCAAAGAGATTCCTGAACTTTCACAAAATATTGAATATGAAGTTATTCGCGCACAAGAAGATTGGAAGCATTTAATTGATTCAGAGATTCAATTTATCAAGAGCAATGAGGAAGCACCCCAATTGATTTTTCCTGGAACATTTAACCCAATTCATGAAGGGCATCTCAAGATCAAGGAGATTGCAGAAAAAATGACAAAGTTGAGGCTCTTTTTTGAAATATCTATAAACAATGTTGATAAGGCACCACTTAGTTTTTATGAAATTCATAAAACAATTCAACAATTTTCAGAAGATTGCCAATGGGTACTGACGAACGCTCCAACTTTTGAAGAGAAAATTAAGTTATTTCCAAAATCAACTTTTGTTGTCGGTACAGATACTCTGATGAGAATCTTTGATGAAAAATATTATAAAGACTCATTGAGTATGAATAAGGCTATGGAATGCTTTAATGAGAATGATGCAAAATTCATTGTTTTTGGCAGAGAGGTCGATAAAACTTTTCGTTCACTCGAGGACCTTGTAATTCCAAAATCAATGCTTCATAGATTTAAAGGCGTAAGCGAGACTGATTTTAGAATGGATATACGATCTAGGGATATCAAAAGAAGCAATGAAGAGAGCAAAAGACCTGCTTAATTAACTAAGCCCTTCAACGATCACAAAATCTCTATCTGAACTATTCTCAATAAAGTTTAGGGCTTTTTCATATGCACTGCATTGGTAACATGATAATGCGTCTTCATAAGAGTGAAATTTTACGACAACAGTCTTTGGTAGGGTTCCCGATTCTTTTTGATTCTGAGAACCCTTTCCTGTGATGAGGAATTCACCATTAAATTCTTTTACCGCATCAGCAGCCAGCTTGGCATATTCCTTATATTCTGATTCATTGAAGTATTCACACCTAACGATAAAATAACCCGACATCGATTACCTCAAAGAATTGACTCAATCTGCTTTTCAATTTCTGCCGGTGTTGTTTTAGGCGCGAATCGATGCAAAACTTCACCATCTCTATTCACCAAAAACTTTGTAAAATTCCATTTAATTCCTTTTGATCCCATTATCCCGGGCTGCTCTGATTTAAGATGCTCAAATAAAGGTTCTTCATTATCACCATTGACCTCAATTTTTGCCAATACAGGAAAGCTGACATCAAAATTAAGAGAGCAAAATTCTTGGATGTCTTCATTTGATCCTGGCTCCTGTTTTCCAAACTGATTGCAAGGAAATGCTAGAACAGAAAAGCCCTGATCTGCATATTTTTTTTGTAATTCATTTAATCCATCGTATTGAGGAGTGAATCCGCATTTACTGGCTGTATTTACAATCAGTAAGACTTTATCCTTATATTCGCTCATTTTGATCTCAGAGTTATCTTTATCTCTTACCTTATATTCATAAATCTTTGACATATTGAATCTCCATAAAATCGGTTTTTTTCCAACTATAATGTATACAATAAATGAAGTTCATCAAGTAACAACATTTAACTGATAAATAGCTATGAGAAGTTT
>DMGO01000087.1:0-5018 GCA_003449795.1 Gammaproteobacteria bacterium
AACATACTCAACCCAAATATCGACGGCAGAGGATTTTCCAGCCGCGATATCAAGTCTTTCCCCGTCTATGATTTCATAACCTATGATTGTTTTTGCAGATCCCTCACTTTTTTCATGATGTCCTGCAAAAGATGTTTGTGCGAGCATTAATAAACATATGCCTAGTAGTACTTTTTTCATAAGAATCTCCTATATTTATAACTTTACAATAGCATTTTGGGGATACATTGGCATTAGACCATCTCATCTTAATGACATCTTTATTTAATTCATTTGATAAGATATTTTATCGAACAATCAATATTCGGAGACCTTAATTATGCCTTCACTAGATATTCAATCAGAAATTGATTCTCATGAGCTACTAAATGCTATAGATCAAGCAAATAGAGTTATTAGTAATAGGTATGATTTTAAAGGAACTGACTCAAAATTTTTATTGGATAATGAAGAGATCACCTTGAATTCACAAGAGGAATTCCAAATAAATCAAATGATGCCAATTCTAAGAGAGTCACTTGTAAAAAGAAATATAGATGTAAAGAGTCTTGATCCTCAAAAGATTGAAACCTCAAATTTCAGAGCTTCTCAGAAGATATTTTTAAAGAGTGGTATTGATCGAGAATTAGCTAAAAAGATTACAACACTAGTGAAGCAATCAAAACTCAAGATCCAAGCCCAAATCCAAGGTGAGCAAATTAGAATTTCTGGTAAGAAAAGAGACGACCTTCAATCTATTATGACAATAATCAAAGATGCTAATTTTGATATACCATTGCAATTTGTAAATTTTAGAGATTGATTTTTGAAAGTATATGATAGAAAAGACGTTGCTTCATCCTTGCAATATGGAATATTGATTGAAACCTTAAGAGAAGCGTTCAGTTCAAAAATAACTGCCCCAGAAAGAGTTCAGCACACGATTAAAAATAAAAACGGAAGTGATGCAACTCTGCTTTTGATGCCTGCTTGGAAAATGGGTGAACATATAGGTATCAAGATAGTCTCAGTTTTTCCTGAAAACACTACCCAGAATATGAGTGCCGTAAATGCTAATTATTTTTTAATGAATGCAAGTAATGGGAAAACTATTGCCATAATGGATGGAACTGAACTGACCTTGAGAAGAACAGCTTGTGCATCAGCACTGGCCGCAGATTATTTAGTTAAAAAGAAAGCGGATACCCTGCTTATGGTAGGAACTGGTAACCTTGCACCACATATGATCAAAGCACATTGCGTAGTTAGG
This sequence comes from Gammaproteobacteria bacterium, assembly GCA_003449795.1. Taxonomy (GTDB): domain Bacteria; phylum Pseudomonadota; class Gammaproteobacteria; order Steroidobacterales; family UBA11654; genus CACPJA01. The sequence goes on from DMGO01000087.1 coordinate 1,250, forward strand.
GATTATTCAAGAATCTTAATATGGGGAAGGAATGAAAAGAAGGCGGAAAGATTGGCTCTCTCATTAGATATTAAGGATAAAGAAATTATGGCAAAAAATGATTTAGAAGAGGCATTAAGTTATGCCGATGTAATTTCATGCGCTACGTTAACTCAAAGACCATTAATCATGGGTGATTGGATAAAACCTGGACAACATTTGGATCTAGTGGGTGCATTCACGCCTGATATGGCTGAGGCCGACAGTAAGGCAATTACCATGTCAAAAATCGTGGTTGACACATATGAGGGGGCGTTATCAGAATCTGGGGAGCTTATTAATGCACTAAAAGAGGGCTGCATTAAGAAAAAAGACATACTTTCAGATCTAAGAGAATTGGTTTTGGAAGAAAAAAGTATCCGAAATGATTCTAATGATATTACATTGTTCAAATCAGTTGGAACGGCGCTTGAAGATTTGGCAGCAGCTGAGTTGGTCATTGAAAAAAATATACAATAGAAATGCTGTGTGACTGTAATCAAATCTTTATCTAAACCAAAGATACAGTTAGAATATATTTCTTACTTATGCGGGAATAGCTCAGTTGGTAGAGCGCAACCTTGCCAAGGTTGAGGTCGCCGGTTCGAACCCGGTTTCCCGCTCCACCTTTGAATACGAGGAAAATATCATGAAATACTTACTTATCATTCCAGTTTTATTTGCTAACTTTGTTTTTGCTGAAATTTATGAAGATTATGAGCCAAGTCAGCAAGTTACTGAGCTAACAGTTATATCTGTGCAACCAAATTATATGAATGATTACCTAGTCAATTTGAAAAAGACATGGGTAAGGAGTTCTGAGATTCAAAAAGAGCTTGGTCATATTGTTGATTATGCTGTGTGGACCTCTGAAGTTGCTAACAGTCCTAATTTATGGATCACAGTCACTTATGAAAATATGGGAGCAATGCAACAAACAAAAGAAAAATATGATGCTGTAAATAAACTTATGGCTGAAAGATTTTCTGAGTCTGAAGATGAGTACGATACCATTTCTAAGAGCTATGAAGAAATCAGAAAAATGGTAGATCATCAGATCTTAAATAGAGTCATTTTTAAGTAATTATATTCGGATAGGATAGGGGGTATTTATTACCCCCGCCATACAATTGATGCATATAGCGATTATTAAATATTTTCATTATTTCTTATTACTTTTTGTAATGTCATTGGGCGTTAATGCATCATCCAATTTCAAAAGAATGAACCTGATTGTTTCAGATCTTGAACAATCATTAGAGATATACAGAGATGTCATAGGCATGGAGGTCTTTGAGATCAAAGACTCTGAAAAAGGCTCCTATGCATATAAAGTTTTTAATCTCCCAGAAGATGCTGATATGAGATTTGCCAGTCTTAATATTGGTTCCAAGACACGTGGGTTTAGTCTTACTGAGATTAAAAATGCCGAGCTTCCATCGCTAGATGGAATAAGGATGACCACAGCGGTAATCCAGGTAGAGGATTTAAGAGAAATATATCAAAAGATCATTGATATGAATCTTTACTACACAGAAATCGACCAAGACATTACGCCAGAAGGGATAACATTTGCTGAGTTCTCATTCACTGATTATGATGGTCACTTGGTTGTTTTATATGAATTAAAATAGGTGATTTTAGAAATGTATAAGAATCTCTTTAGAACTCTTTGTTTAATATCTATTGTATTTGGAGCTCAACTTGCTGCAAGTCCAGACCTGATTGTCATCAATGCTGATGTGAGGACATCAGACAAATCCAAGGCTAAAGCGACTGCTTTTGCAGTAAAAGACTCCAAATTTATCGCAGTTGGAGACAACGATGAAATTTTAAGTATGTCAGGTGAGTCGACAAGAGTGATTGATGCAAATGGCAATACAGTGGTTCCAGGATTTATAGATAGTCACACCCACCTTTCCAGTGGTGCAAAAATAGTTACTGGTATCAATTTAAGCGAAATTAGAGAAAAAGCAGTTTGGCTTGAAAAGATTAAGGAGCGAGTGAAATCTATGAAACCAGGCGAATGGTTGCTTGGAGGTCGATGGGATTATACTTTTGAAAACAAAGGTTACCCAACTAGATGGGAGCTTGATGAAGTAGCCCCAAATAATCCAGTTGCCCTTTCTGATATTGATGGCCATTCAATGTGGATAAACACATTGGCTATGGAGTTATCAGGCATTGAATCTGACTCAGAAGTTCCAATGGGCGGTCAAATTGTTCTTAATGAGGATGGAATACCAACTGGCATTCTACTTGAAGGTGCAATGGAGTTGGTTTGGCAAAATGAGACATATATAAGAGATTCAGATAAAGCAAGGAAGGAAATACAGCAAGTCATCGATTATGCAACATCACTTGGCATTACCAGTGTCCATGATATGTCCAGCAGGATTGAGCTGAATAAGTACAAAGAATTATCTGCCGAGCAAAAATTGAACCTGAGAGTCTTCTGGGGCGAGCATTCAAAATTTAGCCAAGAGGATGACAGCACCAATCAGGACAACCTAGTCTATGAGCTCATTGATCAATATAAAGTATATGATGATGAGCTTGGGCCAATGATCGAATATGGTTTCATTAAATATGTGATCGATGGCGTTTTATCAACCCATACAGCTGCTTTAGTTGATCCTTACACTGATAGACCTGACGTTATTGGTGAGCCTTTCTATATACAAAATGAATTAAATCTCTTGGTCAAAAGAGCCAATGAATATGGAATGCCTGTGGCTATTCACGCGATTGGTGATAGAGGGGTTCAGATGGCACTCAATGCTTTTGAGTACAGTAATCATTTGGGTTTAGCAAATAGAGTGGAGCATGTTGAGCTCATACAGCCAGGAACAGTTGATAGGTTTAGAGAGCTAAAAGTCACTGCATCAATGCAACCCAATCATGGAACTGGCGTTATTGGAAAATACATCACACCACGAATTGGTGAAGAAAGAGAGCAATTTGCCTATGTATGGAATGATTTTTTAAAAGGCGGAGTCAGACTTGCGTTGAGCAGTGATTTTGCAACTTCACCTTTCTCTCCTTTGGTGCAATTATACGATGCTGTTTTTAGAGAAAGCCCTTCAGGACTCTACGATGGTGCATGGTACCCTGAACAAAGGATTAGCTTTGATCAAGCACTTTATGCGTATACTCAAATAGGAGCAGATTTATCAGGATGGGGAGATGAGATTGGAAGCATATCAGAGGGTAAATGGGCTGATTTTGCTATCTTAGATCAACGACTGAATGACCCGGTAGGCAAAGAACTAAAAAATACATTGGTTTCAAATACATTCTTTGCTGGCAAAGAGGTTTACACAAAGAATTGAAATTATTATTTCCATTTGCCAAAAGATTCATTGCTGGAACTGATATCAATGATTCCTCAGTTGTTTTTCAAAAGCATCTTGATAGTGAATATGCAGTCATCGCCAATTTGGTCGGAGAGAATGCCCAATCAATAGAAACAATTGATACAACATGTAAGGATTATTCAGATTTATTGAATAAGTTTAATCACCCTGATTTCTCAATTTCAGTGAAATTAAGTTCATTAGGACTTGATGTATCTTATGAGGATTGTCAAACCAATCTAGTTAAGCTTGCATCCATTGCAGGAGAGAATCAGCAGATGATTAGACTAGATATGGAGGACTCAAGCTATACCACAAGAACAATTGAGCTGTCTAAGTCTATAAATAATGCATTACCAGGATCAATTGGAATTACTCTTCAGGCAAACCTATTT
>DMGO01000054.1:0-5807 GCA_003449795.1 Gammaproteobacteria bacterium
TCATGACACCAACCCCTTTTCCTTGAGAGCTGCAAAAAGCTCATTTACATCCTCAACCATTACACCTGACTCTCTTGGAGGTGGAGGTGAGACATTTATTACTTCAATTGCTGAAGTGAAATCAGTCTTCATCTCAGATGATTCAATGACATCAAGAACCTTCTTCTTTGCCTTCATAATGTCAGGAAGCTTTACGTACCTTGGTTCATTTAGTCTAAGATCAGTTGTTATGATTGCTGGCAGATCAACCTCTAGTGTCTCTAAGCCTTGGTCAATCTCTCTAACAACAGTTGCTTTTTCTCCTTCAATTGACACTTGTGAAACAAAAGTGGCCTGCGGAATAGAACATAATTGAGCAAGAATCTGTCCTGTTTGGCTGCAATCATCATCAATTGCTTGTTTGCCCATCATAATTAAACCTGGCTGTTCTTGTTCGACAATCTCATGAAGTGCCTTGGCAACTGTTAGAGGCTCTATGTCCTCATCATGTTTAACAAGTATTGCTCGGTCTGCTCCCATGGCCAATCCTGTTCTCATTTGCTGTTGTGAATCATCGGGACCGATTGAAACTATGATGACTTCAGAGGCATTTCCACTTTCTTTGATTCTGAGTGCCTCCTCAAGTGCAATTTCATCAAAAGGATTGATGCTCATTTTTACACCTTCAGTAACAACACCCGTTTCGTCTGGTTTGACTCTTATTTTTACGTTGTAGTCAATGACGCGTTTTATACAAACTAATATCTTTTCCATGGGTTTATTTTTGTGATTGTTTTGTGCACAGTTATATAATTTGAAGTATTCTGACCTAAAATGTCAGAAAATAACAGCTAAATTCGGAGTAGAGGAATTAAAATTAAAATTAAAAAAATCATCCCACTTTTTTTCATTAGCTTGATTGTAGTCGGATGCACATCTGATGCTGAATTATCAGGGTCTCAATCCAGTATCAATGCAAGCAATAGACCATCTTGTTTCAACACTTCGAGCATCAATGATTATGAAGTTTTAGATAGAGGAAACTTGATTGTATATGGAAGACCTAGAAAAAGAGCATATCACCTTCAAATAAGCCCGCCTAACCTGGATCTTGGTGGATCAGATATGATCAGTTTTAGAAGTTGGACTGGAAGGATTTGCGGATATGCTGGAGATGAATTGATCATACCAAATGATATATTCCAGCCTAGGTATTCAATCACGAATGTCACTGAGCTCGATGAGACAGGGCTCTATAACTTAATGGTTCAATTTGGAAAAGCAGAGCCTTTGGAAGAGGTCGAACCCGAGGTTACTGGTGAGCCAGAAATATCAAGAGAACTAGACAATGACACTGAGGAGAAATCATGAGTGATAAAGAAAGCATCACGCAAATTGATCACGAAACAATGATGGGGAAAATCATCTACCTCTCAGATAAAGAGGAAAGGAAAGGGCAGGAGAGAGGACGAGAGTATTTCATCATCAATAAACATGCAAATGGTCATAGAAAAATAGTGGCGCACTGTGAAATTGATGATCGTCCAGCTGTGATGAGGGACATCACTTATTCTTTGGATGAAAATTGGCTTCCGACAGATTGTTTTGTAAGGATTTCTGTCGATGATCAATTCATGGGATCGGGTTGGTTTAACTTCACTGATGATCATGCTGAATGTGAAACAACAACAGCACTTGAGGGCCGTGTGAGTCAAAAAATGAAAACAGATGGCCGACTGAAAACTTTTCAAAATCATGCCATTGCATGTGATGCTTGGCACTTAAGACTTTTTGATAGAAACAGTGATGAAAAAGTACAAAACTCAGGAGAAATCCTTTTGTCTTCTCCTGATCACAGAGGCGCAACTGGACCCATGCTCTTCCCAATTACAATGAATATTGAATATGTTGGAGAGGAAGAGGTGACTGTTGGAGCCGGAACTTTCGATGCACTACACTTCAGGTTTGTTGGCACGCCAGGTTTACCTCAAGATCACCCACCCTATGATGTTTGGTGCACAAATGATGGTGATTATCTCTTTCTAAAAGGTGCTGTTGGTGGATATATGCAAACTTATTATGAGCTGATCGAGCTCTATTAGAATAGAGTTGTCGAATAACAACAAATTTGGTAGGCAACTGTCAAATTGATATAGTATGATTTAGTTGTTATTTTTTTTTATATTAACTAGGGGAGCATTTATATGAAAAAGCTAATTGTTTTATCCAGTGTTTTCTTTGTCGCATTGAGTGGAATTCTATCTCCAGGCTTATATGCACAAGATACTCTGGAAGAAATAGTAGTTACAGCCCGTAAAAGACAGGAGAACCTGTCTGAAATCCCACTTTCTATATCTGTGTTTTCAGCAGAAGACATTAAAGAAAGTGGCTTTAAAAATCTCGAAGATCTTTCATTGCAAGTTGCTGGTTTCCAGCATTCTGCTCAAGGTGGTCAAGCGCCAGGAAGAGTGAACTCGCAGTTAAGATTCAGAGGAATGAACGTAAACAGTCTATCAGAAGATCCTTCACTAAATATTGCCACAATGTTTGTGGATGGTATTTATGTAATTGGTGGTTATCATTCAATTCCATTAGAAGAAGTCTCTCGTGTTGAGGTTGTAAAAGGACCTCAGTCAGCACTGTATGGACGTTCAACTTTTGGTGGCGCAGTCAACTACATCACAAAAGATCCTAATACTGAAGAAACTGAAGGAAGCATCGATCTCACGCTTGGTGAAGATGGAGAAATGATTTTCTATGGTTCGTTTGAAGGGCCCATCACAGATATGTTGTCAGGAAGAATTGCTGTCAAATCTTATGAAAGAGATGGCATTTTCAAAGCATCTGATGGAGGTGAGATGGGAGCTGAACAAACAGAATCTATCGTTGGTAGTCTCGTTGCCAGAGGTGATAACTGGAAATTAAAGTTAAGAGCTTTCCACAGTGAAGACAGAGACGGTGGACCAGCAGGTGGTTATATACTTGGATATAGAAATGACTCATGTACTGGTACAACAGTATCAACTGGTGATCCAGCGAATCCAACAGTAAATCCTTCAGGCTATGTATGTGGCACTGTTCCAGGACCAGGTCAAGCGATTGACTACTTTGGTGGTACCAATGTCATTGATATGAATACTTCACTGAGTTCTCTGGCATCAGCCTGGCTTTATGGCGGAAGTCCAGTTTCAACAAGTTTTGATGGAAAAGTTCCTACACTTGCAGTCGGCTCTTATGGTATGGCAAGAGACATTGATCGTATCAATGCTAATTTCTCATATGACATGGAAAATGGCGGAACCATTGAAGCAAGTGCTGGGTATAATCATGTCGCAACGATGTGGATAAGGGACTTTGACTACAGTGCTCAAAGTAACTCATCATCAAGAGACCCTTATATCTCACATGATAGAACTTATGATATTAAATACATCAGCAACCAAGACGGTCGTCTCAGATGGCTTATCGGTGCCAATAGATATCAGCAAAACTTCATTCACAGAGGACAGGGTGGAGCAATTATCATTGAGTGTGTGAATAGCTTTGGTATGCCTACAGCTTGGGGTGGAGCTGATATATCACAACCACAAAATAGGCCATGTGCACCTTTCTTGCCAAATGGTTATAGAGGTAATAACTCTGTTGATACTGGTGCAGGTAATAACTCAGATAATGTTGTCTCAACAGGTATCTATGCTGGTATTGACTATGATATTAGTGATTCATTGACTTTGAGTGTAGAAATCAGAAGACAAGAGGAAGAGATTGAGCAAATATTAGCTAGAACAAATATTAATACGCTTGAATTTGATAGCACTCTTCCACGTGTGATCTTAAGATATATCCCTAACGATAACTCAATGTTCTACGCCAGTTTCTCGCAAGGGGTTCTACCTGGTAAAGCAAATGATGCTGTGGCAAATGCTACAGACTATGAGCTTGAACAATATAGAGCGACTCAACCTAATGTTAAAAGGTTCCTTGAAGAGGAAGAACTAGATAGCATGGAAATTGGTTGGAAAGGGACACTTCTCGATGGAAGAGCAACACTTTCTGTAGCTTTGTACCAAGCTGATTGGGCCAATCAAAAAGGAAGAAGCACAGCCGTTGTAAACGAATCATGTCGAGCAGCTGATATTGGTGGAACAGCAGCCAATAGAGTCTGTAATGCAATTGGTGATAAGGTCAGAGATACACAAGGTAATCTTGTATATAACGTCAGAAACTTTGCCACTATGGGTGATTCCGAAATTTCGGGTATCGAAATCGAAGGTAATATTGCCCTTAATGATAACTGGACACTGATGGGAACACTTGGAATGGCAGATTCTGAGTTCAATGACTATCAGTACAACTTTGTAAGCGCTTTTGCGAAATATTCACAGATGGCTGGCAATACAATGCCAAGATATCCTGAAGATATGGGCTCATTAAGTGCCTCATATAAAGGTTCTATGGATAATGGATGGGATATGTTCTTCAGAGCAGATCTTAACTACTTCGGTGAAACATTTGCAGATGAGAGTAACTTAGCGACATGTGATAGTTATACTCTTCTCAATGCTCGTGGTGGTATTCAGAAAGATAACATCAGAATGGAGTTATATGTTAATAACGTAGCTGACGAGGAAGCTTGGACAGCCTGTACAAGATGGAGTGATTTTGCTTCACCAAGTGCATTCGCTGTATTCACAGCCTTCCAAGGTATTTCTGTGTCTCCAATGAGGCCAAGAAATATGGGGCTAAGAATTTCTTATGATTTTTAATCATTAACGGAAATTCAATAAAAAAACCCCAGCAGTATGGCTGGGGTTTTTTTTTATGATCTTGTATGCTTATTTGAAATATTGAAATTATTTTATGGGGAAAAATTTAATGCTAAATAGACTAAAGGATTGGTGGACACTAGATGAAGTAGCAGAAGAGAACAGTGCTGATAATCCTTTATCAGCTTTAAATGATAATCAAAGGAGAAATACAGGTCCTTTGCTGGCACTTGCATTTGGTTGGGGATTTCTTGTCACAGGTCTATTTACCGGTACTCAACTTGGAAATGGTATACCGTTTTGGCCAGATATTATCTACACAACATTTTTAGGTAATTTGGCGAATTTTATTGTTGGCGCTGTTGTTGGATATATTGGATATAGAACTGCATGCAATAGTGGACTGCTGTATCGATATGTTTATGGGAATATAGGCGCATACATTCCTGTTCTCTTCATAGCAATACTCACTATAGGATGGCAAGGAATTGTTGTTGGGGCATTTGGAATCACATGGACACTTGCCCTCAATCCTGGGATTGCTGCTGGTGATATTTTTTCTTCCTCTACATTTCTCATTGCAGCTATTTTTGCCGGCTTACTTTATACGGCAACCACTTATTTCGGTGTCAAAGGACTAGAAAGAATAAGCATTCCTTCTGTTGCAGTGCTGGTTTTTGTTGGATTGTATGCAATTTATCTAAATATCATGCAAGCAGGGGGGTTGTCTGGCTTTCAATCATTATCCCTGGATCTAGTATCAGGAAGCACCATGACAACGATTGAGGCTATCAATATAGTCATTGGCTCATGGATAGTCGGTGCGGTGGTCATGCCTGAATATACAAGATTTGCAAAAAAAGCATGGGTTTCCATTGCTATCCCTTTTATTGTTTTAATCATTGCACAATGGTTTCTTCAAATTCTGGGGGCACTTGGTGGTGTTGTTTCGAGCGATTCATTATTCTCTGCATTCTTAGGCGTGGATCTAAATATCTTGATGAATGAGGGAATGATAATAGGGTGGATTGGGATCATTGGAATGAGTCTTGCTTTATGGAC
>DMGO01000126.1:0-850 GCA_003449795.1 Gammaproteobacteria bacterium
ACCAAAACAAGAACGTGATTGCTGTTTGATCCCTGCATAAATATGGATGTGAGTTGACCAACCCCTCCATTTTGAGAGACATTGATTCCCCCGAGACTATGAAGAAGATCTGAGACCGATCTAAATCCACTCTCAGCAATTTCAGTTTCATTGATTACCAATGCTGGAGTAATGACATCTTCTAATTTCTGTTCATTTTTTGAGGCACTGACAATGATATTTTCAATCGCTTCATTTTCTTGTGCGTCTATTTGGCTTACAAAAGACAAACCTATTACAAATATAACTAAATATTTTGACCGCATATCTAACTCCCTTAAATAGCGGCAGATTGGAGAAATCAAATGGATTAATGATGACTCGTACCCACCGTACATTTATTATTTTCAATGAGTCGGTCTCCGGACTGACAAGAATTCTCTGATCTTTACCTTCCCATCTTTAGACAGTGGTTGAGAATTTTTTTCTCAAAAGATCAGCTCACTTGATCACCGTTGCGGGGGCAGTGTTGGATTCTTCACCAACTTCCCTAACAGCAATTTGCTGAACTCATCGTAAGAGATTAAAACNNAGACCGATCTAAATCCACTCTCAGCAATTTCACTTTCGTTGATTACTAATGCTGATGTAATGACATCTTCTAATTTTTGTTCATTTTTTGAGGCGCTGACAATGATATTTTCAATCGCTTCNNCCACCCACGGCATTAGATCCATAAAGTGTTGCTCTAGGTGTCTTCACGATCTCGATCTTTTCGATCAGAGAAATGGGTATATTTTGAATGGCTGATATTCCTGTAGCCAGATCATTAATCGCGACACCATCCACCAAAACAAGAACGTGATTGCTG
>DMGO01000126.1:1034-7433 GCA_003449795.1 Gammaproteobacteria bacterium
GAACTCATCGTAAGAGATTAAAACTTACTTTTTGACAAAAGTAAACTAGGGTTGAATTCTAACTGAATCCCACCTTTTTTCTGCATCAACGCTTCCATTTTCAATTCTTATCTTGCGTGTGAATTTGATTCGATCATGAAATCGATTTTTCTGATTTTTCCAGAGTTCGATCTCTTCAATCCACATATCGTAGCCACCCCAAAAATCAGGCCTTGGGATGCTTACTCCTTTTGCCTCTTCCAAACTTTTTATTTGAAATTTATCCATAATGATTTGATAGGAATCTCCCATCTTTTCAAGAGACTCAATTTCCTTGCTCTGATCGCTAGTCCAAGCTGCGATCTGACTACCAATGTCACGTGTTGAAAAGTATTCGTCATTCTTAGAATCACTGCATCTTTTAACAAAACCTTTGAGACGTGCTTGAAGCCCAAATTTATCCCAATGAAATAGCGCAGAGCATTTTGAATTATTCTCAAGTTCTTCCGACTTGATGGAGGAATAATTGGTATAGAAAGTCAAATAGCCTTCACCGGTGTTTAATTCCTTGCAAAGCACCATTCGTGTATTGGGACAGCCATTCGAGTCAACTGTCGCAATAGACATGCAGTTTGGATTGGGTTGAGTATTGGATGCTGTAACCTCATTGATCCAATCATTAAGAGTATCCAATGGATTTAAGATATTCGCTTTTCTGAGGTTAGTGTTCATCAATAGATGCTCTAGTTTTGTTATAATTATTCTTTCGAATCTCTAGTTTTTTCAGATTATTAGTATAGTCACTATTAGAAATACATGACATTAGATTAGAACAATTGCAATGAAGGATATAGAAACATTAAGAAAAGAATTGAGTGAACTTGATCTAAAGATCATCGAGTTGGTTCACAGACGTCAGGTATTGTCTGAGGAAGTAGGTGCGATCAAGCGGAAAAAAGGTCGCCCGACAAGGGATTATCAAAGAGAGAAATTGGTCATTGAGCTTGCCAAGTCTCATGCCAAAGAATTAGGTGTTGATCCATCAATGGTGGTCGATCTTATGCAGCTATTGATTCAGTCCTCACTTAAAACACAAGAAAGTGCTCGTGTAAAAGAAGAGGGACAAGGGAATGGCAAAAGGGTTTTGGTCATTGGAGGCCTTGGAAGAATGGGCGCTTGGTTTGCGGAGTTCATGAGCATGCAAGGCTACGAAGTTCATATTGCTGATATCAATCTTGATAAAGAAGATGATTCTCATTTTATTAATTGGGCTAATACAAATGATGATTATGACATAACAGTGATAGCCACACCTCTCAGGCAATCAATTGAGATTCTTGAAACAATTCTTGAGACAGGAAGGAGTGGCATGCTTTTCGATATTGCATCCATAAAATCTCCCATCAAAGAGATACTCTCAAAAATATCTGCAAAAGGAATGAAGGTGACATCAATTCACCCAATGTTTGGACCTGATACAGATCTATTGACTGGAAAACATGTTGTTTTTATGAATCTTGATGACCATGGCACGCACCTTGAAATCATGAAGCTCTTCGAATCCACCACCGCTCAATTGATTGAGATGTCGATTGATTCTCATGACTATGCCATCTCATATGTCTTGGGTTTATCTCATATTATTAATATTGCTTTTTCAAAAGTTCTTCATGACAGTGGTCAGAAAAGTGAAGAATTTTCGAAAGTTTCAAGCACAACATTTAAAGACCAGATTGAAGTTGCAAGGAGGGTTTCTCAAGAGAACCCCAATCTCTATTTTGAGATTCAACATTTGAATACTCATAGCATGCAAACCATTGAAGAGTTAAATAGAGTGATCAAGGAAATCACTGATGCCATAACAATGGGTAGCGAAGAAGATTTTGTTGAAATCATGCATGCAGGAAATAAATATTTCGAGGGTGCTGACGATTAGCTCGGCAAATTTTCATTATGAGTGATCTAATTTTTGATGATGGTTATAGGGCAAATGTTGGAATTGTCATATGCAATTCTTCAGGCAAAGTTTTCTTTGGAAAAAGAAGATATCAATCAGGATGGCAATTCCCTCAAGGTGGAATAAAAGAGGGTGAAAGCCCAAAAAAAGCAATGTGGAGAGAGCTATTAGAGGAAACCGGATTAAAAAAAGAAGATACCAAACTTATTAAGACTTCGTCTAATTGGTATCAATACAATCTCCCAAAGAAGAATATCAGAAAAAATGGCAAAGGCACTTTGGTAATTGGACAGCGACAGAAATGGTTTTTACTCAGTTTCAGCAATGATGCTAATCTCATAAGCTTAGATCAGAGCCCTGAACAAGAATTTGATTCATGGAAATGGATTGATCCAGAAATGTCTATCAATCAAGTCATTGGATTCAAAAAAGAAGTCTATAGGCAGGTAATAGACGAATTTATACCTTTTATATATGCCAATTAATTTTTATAATTCACCCAATGGAGAATGAATAGTGCAAGAAGAAGCAATAATCTTTACTGATGCAGCAGCAAATAAAGTAGGAGCCTTACTTCAAGATGAGGAGAATAATGCCATGAACCTCAGAGTTTACGTTACAGGAGGAGGCTGTGCTGGATTCCAATATGGATTTTCTTTTGATGAAAGCAAAGATGAGTCTGACACAATGGTAGAAAAGAATGGTGTGAAATTAGTGGTTGATCCAATGAGTATTCAGTATCTTCTAGGTGCTGAAATTGATTTCCAAGAGGACTTACAAGGCGCTAGATTTGTTATTAAGAATCCAAATGCAAATACCACATGTAGTTGCGGTTCATCATTTTCATAAATCAGTTAAAAAACTGAAAATCTTATAACCTTTCATAAGATTAAATGTTCTTTCCAAATAATCAGCTATTTATACATATCCCCAAAACTGGAGGTACCAGTCTGGAGTTTGCTATATGCAGCAAATATTTTTACGAAAAAAATGATCAAGAAGAGTCTGTGAAAGCTTACAGAGAATTCATTGCTCAAAATGGATTTAAGAATTTGGATAGAAAAAAGATCGAAGAGATGTCTTATGAAAGATTCACTATCAATGGACATTATAGAAACCTGAAAAAAGGCCAAGGCGGTCACCCGCATAGCTTCATCAGTGATTACGCAGAGTTCCTAGATATCAATGACTATGAAAAGTTCGTTGTTTTAAGAAATCCTTTTGATCAGGTTGTCAGTCTTTATAATCAAATTAGAAAACAGGTCGAGATCAGCTCTTTGGATGATTTCATTTTGTGTAATGACAAACACAACATAGAAAAGTACAGACACTATATAGATCAATATGCATTTACACACATTGATGACGTTTTATCAGTTGATAAAGTTTTTGTCTTTGATCGATATCATGAAGCACAGGATTATGTTGAAAATATCTTTGATATTCAGATTGATCGGTCCCTAAGGCTATGGAAAACTGAATATACTGAAGAAACAATCTCAGAATCATCCAAGATTTATTTTGAAGATATGTATAGACAGTCTATTGAGCTATATAGTCAGTTCATTTAGGTTTAATCAGGTTTTTGAATATCTCCGAGTTTGACCATCCCATTGGAGCCAGTAATCGTTGATGTATCTACAGCTTTATCATTGACTCTGAGATATGCAAGATAAGCGAAACCAGCAGCCTCTACCCACTCATGACTCATCCCCCAGCAATCAGTTTTTACAATCTCAGATGAGCTTTTTTCTCTGATTAGTTTCATCAAGAAATTATTTTCTGCTCCACCACCACAAATTGCTATTTGATCAATATCACTATGACTCTTTATTGCTTCAGCAATTATATTGGCAGTATATTCAGCAAGTGTTCTTTGAATGTCAGTGTCACTGATTCGAAAATCAAATTGCTCCAATTTTTCATTTATCCATTTGATGTTAAAATAGTCAGTACCAGAACTTTTTGGCGGATTCTTATGAATAAATTCTTCTTCCATAAGTTTATCCAGTAGCATTTGATTTAAGTTTCCTTTTTCTGCCCATCTTCCATTTTCATCAAAGTCACACAATTTGATCTCTCTGCACCATGAGTCCATCAACACATTGCCTGGACCGATATCATATCCAGTTAATTCTTTACCAAATATACTGATATTGGCGATGCCACCGATATTTATGACAGCCCTTATTTTATTGGTTTCACCAAAAAACCTATCATGAAACAAAGGAGCCAGAGGTGCGCCTTGGCCACCAGCGTTAATATCTGCATGTCTGAAATCATTGACGACTATCAAGCCTGTTGTCTTTGCTACAATTTCACCATTGCCAATTTGAACACTACTGGGATTTTGATCATTTGGATTATGTGAAATTGTCTGACCATGTAATCCCACGGCATTGATTGTTTCTTTTTTTAAATATGATTCATCTATGAAGGCTTCTATCGATTTTGCATATACATGAGCCAACTCATCTCCGAGAGAGCAAATTTTATTGTCATCAATGCTTTCTTGATTTCTTGAGTATTCTAAAATTTTATTTTTTAAGTTCTTAGGAAATATATAACTCTTGGCATTCAAAAGTTCGTAGCTCTGATGATCTATTGATAATGCCGCAATATCTATTGCATCGACACTCGTTCCGGTCATTACTCCTATGAAGATATTTTTCATCTCAATTCAAATCTATCAATGTTTTCTATGCCACACATTTAATCATCTATATAATATTTATGCATGACTTCAGGTAAGGAACAAATTCTAGAAATCAAAAGAGGTGTCGACGAAATCTTGGTCGAGAAGGATTTTTTAGACAGACTGAAGCAAAGTAAACCTCTTAAAATCAAGGTCGGTTTTGATCCCACCGCGCCTGATCTTCACCTTGGCCATACTGTAATTATAAACAAGATGAGAAAGTTCCAAGAGTTTGGCCATGAAGTCATTTTTCTTATAGGTGATTTTACTGGCATGATTGGGGACCCATCTGGTGTAAATGAAACCAGACCAGTGCTGACTAAAGAGCAGGTCAAAGAAAATGCTCGTACTTATAAAAATCAAATATTCAAGATACTCGATAAAGATAAAACCAGGATTGAATTCAATTCATCCTGGATGAATAAAATAACCAGTGCTGAACTCATTGACATTGCATCAAAATATACTGTGGCTAGAATGCTGGAACGAGATGATTTTAAGAAAAGATTCAGATCTGAAAATCCCATTTCAATTCATGAATTTCTCTACCCGATTGTACAAGGCTATGATTCTGTTGCCCTTGGTTGTGATGTCGAAATGGGAGGAACGGATCAAAAATTTAATCTTTTGGTTGGAAGGCATCTCCAACAAATTTATGGCCAAGAACCTCAGACAATAATAACGCTTCCTTTACTAGAAGGCTTGGATGGAGTTAAGAAGATGTCAAAATCTTCCAATAATTATGTTGCTCTGAATGATTCTGGGGATGAAATGTTTGGAAAGATAATGTCTATATCAGATGATTTGATGTGGAAATATTTTGAACTCTTAAGCACAAAGAATTTATCGGAAATAGAAAAGCTGAAGGATACTGTTAAAAATGGTGCCAATCCAAGAGATATAAAATTTTTATTATCAGAAGAAATTGTGGAGAGATTTCACTCACTATCAATTGCAAAAAAAGCCAAGGAATCATTCTTGCAAAGATTCCAAAAAGGAGGGATACCAGAAGATATAGATTTGATAGAAGTGTCTATTAAAGATATTGAGAATGATAATGGTGAAATCAATCTTCCAAGACTTCTAGCGCACACCAATCTTGTTAATTCTGTGTCAGAGGGGCATCGAGCAATCAAGGCAGGATCAGTCAGGATTGATGGAGAAAAAATAAGTCAAATATCATTGGATATTCAGAGCGATTCCGAGCTCATACTTTCTCAAGGAAAACGACGCTTTATTAAAGTTAAAATTATTTGAAAATATCTATTGATAATCTTGTCATTAAGAATAGAATGGCAGATCCGCTCGGAGGTATCTGAGCATGCGATCTTTAAAAATAAGAATTTTAGGTAATTTGTGTGGGTGCTCGTATCGACTCATTAGTCAAAGGTGCGAGCAAAACCATCAAATATTTTTTTGTAATTTTGTGAGCACGAATCAAATTTAAATAATATGAAGAGTTTGATCCTGGCTCAGATTGAACGCTGGCGGCATGCTTAACACATGCAAGTCGAACGGAAACGATGGAAGCTTGCTTCCAGACGTCGAGTGGCGAACGGGTGAGTAATGCTTGGGAATCTGCCTAATAGTGGGGAACAACTCGGGGAAACTCGGGCTAATACCGCATAATCTCTTCGGAGGAAAGGGGGCCTCTACATGTAAGCTCTCGCTAATAGATGAGCCCAAGTCAGATTAGCTTGTTGGTAAGGTAACGGCTTACCAAGGCTACGATCTGTAGCTGGTCTGAGAGGATGATCAGCCACACTGG
>DMGO01000025.1:0-17002 GCA_003449795.1 Gammaproteobacteria bacterium
TGGTATGTTACTCCTTATCAACCCCCCCATTTCAGAAAGTGATTCAAAAACATCCATCTCGTAGCCAAGCGGTAGGAGATCATTTGCGACTGTCATTGAGGCACATCCTGCACCAATGATGGCAATCTTTTTTCCATTTTTTTCGATCGGAACTGGTGGAAGATATGGTTTAAAGTCATCTTTGAGATCGCCCGCAACCCTTTTTAGTCTGCATATTGCAACTGGCTCTTCATCGACTCTTGCTCTTCTGCAGACTGGTTCACATGGTCTATCACAAACCCTTCCCAAAATTCCAGGAAAAACATTCGATTCTCTATTTAAAAGATATGCTTGTGTATACTCACCCTGTGCTATGTGTCTGATATAACCAGGAACATCTGTGTGTGCAGGACATCCCCATTGGCAATCAACGACCTTGTGGTAGTAATCTGGATTTTTTGTGTTTGTAGGTTGCATGACCTGGTTAGCGTTCTATAAACGTAATATGATTCGAAAATTAAACGTAAAAAGTTTTATTTTTATTGTCTCTAACAACCCTCTTGGATTAACAAACAAGATTATATATCTAGATCTATGAAAAAACGATACTTTTTGGATGCAAAATTTAATTTTACTGGGGCTGGAATTCTAATCTTTTTCCCTGTGGTTCAGTCAGCACTTTACCTTTTTCATAGATCTTGATTCCATTGACCAATGTCATCTCAATTGAGGAATTGAAAGAATGGTCTACAAAGGGGCTCCAGCCACATTCATACATAATATTGTCTTTCGTTACTTTGAACTTGCTATTTGGATCAACCAGAACTAGATCAGCCCAGTAGCCTTCCCTGATGTATCCACGATCTTTGATCCCGTATCTATCTGCAACAGCATGGCTTGTTTTTTTAACAATAACTTCAATAGGTATTTCATTCTTTTGGCTAATCTCAAGCAAAGCGAGAAGAGAATGTTGAACAAGCGGTATTCCGGAGGGGCAGTCTGGATAAGGTCTTTGCTTTTCCTCAATTGTATGTGGAGCATGATCAGTAGCGATTATATCAATACGATCCTCTTTTAAGGCATTGATCAATGCTAATTGATCATCCATGGTTTTTATCGCTGGATTACAAACTACCTTACTTCCTAACTGATCATATGCACTGTCATTAAAATATAGATGATGAACACAAACTTCGGCTGTGATTTTCTTTTTGTGATCACCAATCTCAAAAAGCTCCATTTCCTTTGCAGTAGTCAAATGAAGGACGTGTAAATTTGAGTTGTGTTTTTTGGCAAGATTCACTGCCTTGGATGAAGATTTATAACAACAATCCACGGATCTTATATTCGGATGTTCTTCAATTGGGATATTCCCATTGTATTTTTGCCTGGCAGTTTCTAGGCTCTTTTCTATCATTGGGGTATCCTCACAATGCGTAACAATAAGCACTGGTGACTTTGCAAAAATAGACTCAAGAGCATTCTCGTCATCGACGAGGAGATTACCTGTTGAGGCCCCCATAAAGATCTTTACTCCACAAGCCTCTCCGGGCTGAAGTGACTGAATCTCATCAATATTATGATTGCTTGAACCCATATAGAAAGCATAGTTTGCATGTGCTTTACCTTTTGCAATCTCATATTTCTGAGATAAGAGATCTCTAGTCAGTGTCGGTGGATTGACATTTGGCATATCCATAAAAGAAGTCACACCTCCAGCAACTGCAGCCATCGATTCAGAACGAATTCCCCCTTTATGTGTCAATCCTGGCTCTCTAAAATGAACCTGATCATCGATAAGACCAGGAAGAAGAAGCTTTCCACCTGCATCAATAACCTCTGTGCCTTCAGAAGCTGAAATCTTTTTTCCTATTGCCGCAATCCTTCCATCCTTGATCAGGATATCTTCTTCTGAACTATTACCCTCATTTACAATTGTGGCATTGATAATTAGTATCGCTTGAGCAGTCATAAAGTTATTATAAGAATGAATTTAATTTATTGATTATGATTGACCTTAAGTATGTTTGCAAAAACTAAAACATTTTATGGTTGGTATGTAGCTATTAGCTGCAGCTTGGTTTACTTCTTTGTAAATTCGATGACGCTTTTCGTACCGCAGAACTTATTTCCAAGATTGATGGAAGAATTCTCAATCAATCAAGCCGAGGTGAGTTTGACTGTTGCCAATACTCTCTTTTATGCTTCATTCCTTTCACCCATTTCAGGAATCTTAATTGACAAATATGGTGTAAAAATAGTCATAAGAATTGGAATTATTATTATGGCTCTTATTTACAGCTTCTATCCATTCGCAAGTTCAATTGACACCCTATACAGACTCCACATCCTAATGGCAGTTGGTCTAGTCATGTCTGGGCTTGGGCCAAACGTGATCATTGTATCTCGATGGTTTAGAAAACACCGTGGTAAAGTCGTTGGAATGGTGGTTGCGAGCTCAAGCTTGGGAGGTGCAACCATGCCATTAATGATCTCTCCAATAGTCAATAACCCCGACTTTGGATGGCGATGGGGTTTTGGTCTGCTTGCTGTTCTTTTTTGGTTATTTGCTGTAGTACCAGTATATAAAGTGATAAAACCTGATCCTGAATCAATGGACTTAAATCCTGATGGACACGAATCAAACCAATTGGGTGAAACTGAAGCCAAAGAAAATGTTCCTCTGAAACAAGCCCTTCTCTCAAGGGCTCTTTGGTGTCTTGGAATTGGTTCAGCATGCTTATGGTTTTCCATTCAGGGCTTGAATAGTCAAATATCAATCTTTTTTGAGCAAGAGGCTGGATTTACAGCTCAACAATCAGTCTTTCTTTTCTCAATTCTTTTTTGGTTCAGCTTTATCGGAAAATTTGGATTTGGAGCTCTCAGCGATAAACTTCCAAAAAGGACTGTTTTATTATTAAGCTCAATCGTTTTATTTCTTGGATCTTTGCTTTTGTTTGATTTTACAGATTATCAGCTTTCGCTCACAAGAAACACGACTCAGCTAAGCCTCTTCACAATATTCTTCGGACTTGGTTTTGGGGGTAGCTTTAGTATGATTCAACTCGTAGCTGTTGAAACCTTTGGTAAAGCTTATCTTGGAAGAATTCTAGGCATCATTACCCTGATTGACGGTCTAGGAGCAGCCTATGGCACGAAACTTTTGAGTGAACTTGCGGTTGATTCTGGAAGTTACTTTTTACCCTTTGGAGTGGTCTCAGCAGTGACATTTTTTGCAATCATTAATGTTCTTTTTATAAAACCATTGGAAATCCAGAGCGACAAGAGTGATTCAAATTTGTAAACAATACAAATTGTCGCTAGCCTAGTATTAATATTAAAGGGGGATCAAAAGTGTTCAATATAACACCAATGTCAGGAGGATGTGGTGCTGAGGTATCTGGCGTCAAACTTTCTGAGCCAATGAAAAAGGATGAAAAAAAGTTACTTGAAGAAGCATGGTTAGAATATCAAGTCCTTTTTTTTAGAAACCAGCCTCTAACACCACAGCAGCATGTAGATTTTGCTACGAACTTTGGAGAACTCCAAGGTCCAGGATATATGCCAACATTGGATGATTATCCTAATGTTTATGTACAAGAGTATCCTGATCTTTTTAAAGGCATTGTTTCAGATGTTGATTGGCATATTGATGCGTCATTCCTAGAAAAACCGCTTAAAGGTGCTGTTTTATATGCGATTGATGTTCCAGAAACTGGTGGAGATACTACTTGGGTTAATTTATATGAAGCCTATGATTCATTGTCTGACTCGATGAAGGCACTTTGTGGCAACCTAACCGCTGTGCATGATAACTTTCACAAAAATCTTCTTAGTGTCATTGAAACATATGGAAGCAAAGGGTACGAGATGGCGAGAAAGGCAACGCCTCCGAGAGAGCATCCATTGGTTTGTACTCACCCTCAGACGGGTAAAAAGTGTCTTTTTTACAGTGAACTTATGGTTTCTCATTTTAAAGAGCTCACTGCAGGTGAAGGACAATATCTCAGAAGCTTTCTTATCGATCACATAAAGAAACCCGAATTGGCGTGTAGGTTTAAATGGGAAAATCATTCAGTGGCATTCTGGGATAATCGCTGTACTGCACACAGAGGGATATTCGATTTCGGAGATGCTCACCGATTGATGCACAGAGTTGCTATTCAGGGTGAAACAAAACCAAGTTAAATATGTGGATTAAGAAGTTTCATAAAGATGATACGGATGATTTAAGATCTCCGATTCCAACTCAAGTAGTATCAAATGAAGAATATTTACCAAGGCCTCAGACCCCTGATCAGAAAAAGGTTGAGGCCATCATTCATGAAATGGCAGAAACATATGGTAAGAAAGCGGGCCTATCTAGAAGAGATTTTCTAAAAACAGCCAATGGTATGGCACTCGCATTTGTAGCCATGAATCAGGTCTTTGGAAACTATTTCCAAGCCCATGCAGATGAACTGACAGATATAGATGCAATCTCTGAAATGATGGTTAGAAATCAGTTCATCTTTGATGTTCAAACCCACCATGTCGCAACTGGGAAAACAGAACCTCTTGGTTTTAGAATCATGGCATGGCCATTCAATGAAGACCTCAAAGGAAAAAAACCAGCAAATGATGATCTGAGGTTTAATAATTATGTCAAAGAAGTATTTCTAGACAGCGAAGTCTCAATTGCATGCTTAAGCGGCATTGCTTCAAAGGTTCTTGATGTCATTAATGTTGATGAAATGGTTGAATCACGAAATACTGTTAATAACATGGCAGGATCAAATCGGATGGTTTGCCATGGTCCCATAGCACCATATATTCCTAATTTCATGGAAGAAGCAGAAAGACAAGCAACTGAGCTCAATGTTGATGCTTGGAAATTTTATACTGGGGTTTTCAATATTGATGAAGAATACAGCTGGTGGATGGATGATGAAGAGCTCATCTATCCTTTCTATGAAAAAATTAAATCATGGGGGAAAAATATTGTTTGTGCCCATAAAGGCTTGCCATTCAGACCTCCTAGGCCTGGAGAAACAGATTTCACTCACCCCAGAGATATTAAAAAAGCTTCAAAAGATCATCCTGAAATAAATTTTGTGGTGTATCACTCTGGCTTCAGAGATCAAAATATGAGTCTACCGCCAGAAGATAGTTATTTGGATGAAAATGCATATCTCCCTTATACGACTGATTTATGCAAAGACAGAATTGAAAATCCTCATATGAATAATGTCTATATGGAGCTTGGTACTACCTTTGGTCATACTGTTATTACTCATCCAAAAATCTGTGCTCACCTTCTTGGGCAGATAATTAATGCATTTGGAGTTGATCGTGTCTTGTTCGGTACAGATGCTATTTGGTGGGGCTCACCTCAATGGCAAATTGAAGCATTCAGAAGATTCCAAATTCCAGAAGAGATGCAAGAAAAGTTTGGCTATCCAGAAATTACCGATGATGACAAAGCAAAAATACTTGGTCTTAATGCAGCTAAACTTTATTCAATAGATGTTCCATCAACCATCCAAAAAACCTCGAATGACCGAATGGCCCAACTAAAGAATGCTTATCTAGCTGAGGGCGGAAAGCCCAGCAATAATATTTATGGCTGGGTGATGAGCTAGTCCTTTGGGCTCAAATCAATCGGCTTACCCTGCATGTGATCGACATTATTTATACCCAGTAATTTTGAAATTGTTGGAGCTATATCGGTCATATGAACCGGGCCGATTCTCTTATTCATCACTCCAAGACCAATTGCACCGAAAATCGCATGCATCTCATTGAGATTCGGATCATATCCATGCATACCTTTTGGGCCATCATTAGAATTATTAAACATATAGGGAGGCTCTGTGGTGACAATTAAATCACCTGTTCGAGTTGGATGTTTCATATGAAAGCTCTCTGGAAGAGTGTCTGCTGTATAGACCATTATGTTCTCTTGACTAGAAAGCAATTTTTGTGCATTTTTCCAATCTGATTCACTATCAATGAATACATGTGCCACCGCAGGTCCTGCTGAAATGATGTAATCGATCTCAAGAGTATCCAGTATTGATTTCAGAGAAATGTATCTGCTCACATCTATCATTCCATGGTCACTCACCAACAAAAGGGTGACATATTGCCATGCATTGATCTCTTCCAATCGAGAGAACAATAAACTCAACATCTGATTTTGTCTGACCGTCTGTTCGTAAATCTTTTTATGCTTTGTGCCATAAATATGTCCAACTGAATCTGTTCCATCCCAATAGGTCATGATTAGCTTTGGCCTGACCTCTTCATCCATATCTAGCCATGCGCTGACTTGATCAATTTTTTCTTCTTCCTTTATTTCTGCGTCGAAAGGAGCATATTTATATGTTGCTTGCCAGCCATTCCAATCGGTCTCTGAGCCAACCCAAAAATATATACCGGTTGTAATGTTTTGCTGTTCCGCTAGAACCCATATTGGTGGAACATTGATCAGGTTAGCGTCATCTGGATAACTGTGGAAACCAGTTTCTCGATCATAAAAAGAATTATGAAGAATGCCATGGCGATCAGGATGCACGCCCGTTGCCATGCTCACATGCCCAGGATAAGTTGTGGACTGGTAAACAGGCTTCATAAACTCAGCCCTGATTCCCTCGTTTTGAATCTTTTGGAAAGCATCTAACTCTTCTAGGTCCCAGACCTCATTGGTCATGCCATCCATTGAGATGACAATAACTGTGTGCTCCTTCTCTGCAAGACTTAGACAAGAGAAAAAAACCAGTAAAATAGTAAGTGCTATTCTCAACTTATGATCCGATTACTATGGCTTTATAAATCTCAGTGTAAAACGATCACTTTCACCAATTTTGCTAAGCGCCATTTTTTGTTCATCGCTTTGGGCTCTATAGGTAGGTGCAAGTGTCCAAACACCTTCAATATGGTCTTTCGAATCAAGTGCGTTGGCATTGATCTCTGATGATGCATCCAAAATAAATCCTGCTTCTTCCGCAATTTTAATCATATAGCTTTGATTCACATATCCAGATTTAGAGGCAGGATCTTGAGGAACTGACTCATCACCTCTGTGCTCAACCACTCCTAAAATGCCGCCCGGTTTGAGCATTTCATAAAAAGACTCAATGGCTATCCGCTCCTGCCCTCTGGCCATCCAGTTGTGGATATTTCTGAAAGTAAGGACCATGTCGACTGTACCTGGATCAGCTACTTCAACACGATCGGGCAACATCAGTACGCCATGTTTCACATTGCTATATAAATCCGGTCTCTTTTCAAGCTTGTCGAGAAATATTTTTCCAACCCTTTGCACAAAAGCACTGTCAGAATTGAAATCAAATGAAGCCGAAATATACTGTCCTTTTTCATTCAAGTAAGGCGCTAGAATTTCTGTATACCATCCGCCTGAGGGCCATACTTCAACCACAGTCATATTTGGCTGAACCCCAAAAAATTCCAATGTTTCCCTCGGGTTTCTGTAAATGTCTCTTGATTTATTCTGTTCAGATCGGTGCTCACCAGCAATCACGTTTTCCAAAGATTTTGCTTCTGCAAATTCTGAGCCGATGGCAAAAAATGCCAAAATAAAACAAATGGATAGATTTCTTTTCGTCATAACTTCCCCACATTAATTCCTTTTCTTTCTCATGAACACAGCCAAAACAGGTGCCAAAATAACTCCAGCAATAAATCCTCCGATGTGAGCGCCGAATGCAACGCCCCCGTCACTGCCTGAAACAGAACTGTTGATCAATTGTAAAACAAACCAGAAGATTAATACCACAAAAGCAGGCAATCTTAAAACTTGTAAAAAGAAGCCCAGTGGTATCGCGACTCTGATAGATCGCTTTGGAAAAAATACCATGTATGCGCCCAAAACCCCTGAAATGGCTCCACTTGCACCTATCATCGGGATAGTGGATGAAGGATCTGGTAGTGCTTGACTGAGCGCTGCAACTATTCCGCAAAGCAAATAAAACAAGATGAAAACTGGTTTGCCTAGAATATCCTCGATGTTGTCTCCGAAAACCCAGAGATAGAGCATGTTGCCAATCAAATGCATAAAACCTCCATGAAGAAACATCGAGGTAACGACCGTTATTTCAGGACTGACCCATCTTAATTCTTGAGGAAGCATTGCCCCCTGAAGCAAGCTTGCGGGGATGACACCAAGTGCATATATTGCAGCCTGTACATTTTGTCCAAGGCTTAGCTGCCAAAGAAAAACTACAACACATGAGGCGATGAGTATATACGTAATCAGCGGAGTAGATCTTGTTGGATTATCGTCTGCGAGAGGTATCATCGATTAGAATGTGCAACGAGGCTTTCTTTCTACAGAATTGTATAGTTTGAGCGCTTCTGATAGTTGGCTTGATAGTCCTTTGATTCTATTCTCGGATGAGGGATGTGATGAAACAAATTCAAGGTTCGGCCTATTGCTGTCTTCTTGCATCTTTTTCCAAAGGCTCAAACTTGCAAAAGGATTGAATCCTGCCTCCGCCATCAATCTTAAGCCTGTTTTATCAGCATCGGATTCTTGCTGTCGATTAAAGGGCAAATTGAGCCCATAGGCCGATAATATCTGCGACATGGTATTGACTGCATTGATTTGATTGTTCATCTCGTAAATATCAGCTTGAGATCTGATCTGTCTGTTGGCCATGTTTCCAGCTATTACAGCCATGCCGATTGTTGTGCCTACTCTGGTTCTCATTTCACGTTTAGCGCGTTCGTATGAATGTTTCTCTGTAACATGAGCAATCTCATGTCCAATCACTGTTGCAAGCTCATCTTGATTTGAAGCAACTGAAAATAGACCCGTATAGACCCCAAGCTTACCTCCTGGCATGGCGAAAGCATTGACGCCTGGATTTTCAAAAACTTCTATTTCCCAATCCTCATCAACAAATGGCTCTTCCAGCTGTTTTATGATCCTCTTGGCTATGCAATTGACTTGTGTTCGCTTACTCAGATCTCTTGATACTGGCAATGATGTTTTCATTTGCTCCCAAGCTTTCTGAGACTCAATCAAAATCTCCCTTTCGCTTACAAGCAAAGCCGCTTCTGTTTTGAATACGGAAAAGATAACAATCAAACAAAATGAGAGTTTTGTGATTATTTGTGATTTAAACATGCTTGTTCTCTTCTATTTTCATAAATGCTTTGTCTGCCCGATAACTGGATCGAATCAAAGGTCCAGCCACAACTTCGTCGATGCCGATATCCTTACCTATCTGCGAGTATTCTGTAAACTTATCTGGATGGATGTACTTTTTAACAGGCAAATGATTTTTGGTTGGTCGCAAGTATTGACCAAGTGTCAAAATTTTCACACCATTCTCATGCAAATCACTCATAGTTTTGATGACCTCATCTCTTTCCTCGCCAAGGCCAAGCATCATCCCGCTCTTACTTAAAAGCCCCTTGTTGCTTGCGTGACGCAGCATTTTGAGTGTTTGGTCATAACCAGCCCTAGGATCTCTCACTGCATGAGTCAGTCGTTTAACCGTTTCAATGTTTTGCGAAAAAACATCCAAACCGCTCTCTAGAAGAGTATCAAGATGATCCAGATTGCCTCTGAAATCCGGAGACAAGACTTCTATGACAACATTTGGCGAAATCTTTTTTGATGATGCAACGCATCGAGCGATATGAGACGATCCGCCATCAATCAAATCGTCTCTGTCTACGGAAGTTAAAACAACATAATTAAGAGACATAAAGGCGATTGTTTCTGCAATTTTCTTTGGCTCTTCTTGATCAAGCCAGCCTTTTGGATTGCCTGTATCCACAGAACAAAATTTACATGCTCTTGTGCAAACATTGCCCATGACCATCAATGTAGCAGTCTTGTGATTCCAACACTCTCCAATATTAGGACATTTTGATTCTTCGCAAACGCTGCTCAGTTTGAGTTCATTTACCT
Organism: Gammaproteobacteria bacterium; assembly: GCA_003449795.1. Taxonomy (GTDB): domain Bacteria; phylum Pseudomonadota; class Gammaproteobacteria; order Steroidobacterales; family UBA11654; genus CACPJA01. Next base: position 9,902 of record DMGO01000025.1, read on the forward strand.
TGCTTTTGAGTGATAAAAAGTTCTCACCAGTGGGAATCTTTACTTTAAACCAGTTGGGTTTATTTGGGTTGGTTTGATCTGGATATTCAACGGAAACCTTGATGCCATCTTTAATGGCTTTTATGCCATTTCGGCTAAGGTATTTTTCACCGCTGGCTGTGTTCTGTGTTGTATTATTATCCATGATTGACATAGATATGAATTATAGTTGACTTTACAATGCCTGAACATGTCAAAAAGCAAATGATCATAAGAAAATCATATTTTCATCTTTTCATATTAATGCTTTCTTCATTCTTATTGTATTCCACATCGGCAATCTCAGAGAAGCCAACGCATTTGGATCATCTGGTAGGCTGGAGAAAAGGCTCTATAACCATTCAGATTCAACCGAACAAATCCATAGAATTTGAAGTTTTGATCGCTCAATCCAATAAAGAAAGGAGGCAGGGATTGATGCATATCGAGAACATGAAAATTAATGAAGGCATGTTGTTTATTTTTGATCCTGAAAGAAATGTTTCCATGTGGATGAGAAATACCCCAATGACATTGGATATGATATTCATCAACAAAAAGGGGAGAATTATTAATATTGCAAAAAATACCACGCCTTATTCAACAAAGGGCATCTCTTCCCGTGGAAGCATTCATTGGGTTCTGGAAATAAATGGTGGTCTGTCGGATCGCATGAATATCAAAAATGGCGATCTTGTGAAATTAAATCTTATAGAGGTCCACGACGAAGAATAGTCCACCATCTTGCAATATTCAGCAGACTCATGAGTGACCCAGCCAAATAAGTCAGTGCAGCTGCCATGAGAATCTCTTTTGCTCTATCCGTATCGCCTTCTTTTAAAAAATTACTGCTCTCAAGCATAGGCATGGCTCTAGAAAAACTGGCATCCCATTCTGTTGGAAGCGTGACGAGATGAATAATGGAACTCATGCCGAGTGTCAGAAAGCCGCCCAAAAACATGATCAAACCCGATTGTGGGACACGCGTAATGAGTGTTACAAATGGGGCTGCCATGAGGATAAAAGCACCGACTCTTTGAGCGGGCGCCATGAATTTTACCAGTTTTGTTCTGAGTGAAAGTGGGAAATATTTTGTGGAATCTTGATGAGCATGCCCAACCTCATGTGCAGCTACTACAATCGATGTCAAGGAACCAGAATTCATTTTATCTTCAGTGAGTCGTACTGTTTTTGATATTGGGTCGTAGTGATCTCCTATCTCGGTCGATTCTACATCAACATCCTTTAAATCAAGGGCATCTAGAAGTTTTCTTGCAAAATCAGAACCAGTGAATACATATCTATCTTGAGGATCATGATACTTCTTCATAATCCTTTGGACCCAAATTGAAGGAAAAAAAAGGATTAAAAAAATGATCAAAAAAGTGATCAGATAGCCCACAGATAACTACTCTATTCTTTTGACTCTAACAGAGGAGTTGAGACCTTCAACTTTTAGCATATAGGTATCACTCATCCTGCTTCTTTTTATTGTGACAGTGGGATTGTTTATTTTTACTCTGAGAACGCCTGCACTGCTTTGCTGCCATACTTGTCCGTTCTCAAGTTCAAATTTTGTATAGCCATCCCATCCTTTGAACTCACCCAATATTCTTGACTGAATGCTGTCTCTTTCATCGCGAATAATCAGCCCGAAATTATCATTGGATTTTGATGCTTCAGATGAATCACTTTTTGCGACGGTTTCATTCTCGGATTCATTTTCTTCAGTCACAGCATCATCTTTTTCAGATCCTCGTCCCAATCTGGATAACAAACCCGTTCGTTCTCTAGCAGGTTTTGCACTCTGAACTTCAGGATTATCTGTAATTCTGTCATAGCACTGAAGTCTGATCAGTGAAACAGTAATCTCTGAACATTCTTTTAGGTTCTGTTCTAAGGTTTGAGCGGATGACTGAGCGGAAAATACAAAAAGAAATGACATTAAAAACATACCGATGATGTTGCGTATTTTCATGAAATCTCCTCAGAATCTCTTAGGTATCAATCATACATTCACTGTTATGGCGTTAAAAGGAAAATGTTTAATGAGGAGTGATATATTTTAGTGTGATCCGGTTTATTTGTTGTTTATATGCAACATATATTAAAATTAATTATATATATCAATATTTTATGTCAATCTTCATATATAAATTAAATCAATAATAGCTTGCTTAACTTTGTTGAATACCGGAAAATACAAACATATATTACGTTTAGGGGGACGTGTCTAAACTATAGCTACTCTCGCCCTAAACATTAATATTTAATTAACTCAATTAAAATAAGAGAGGAACTAAATGAATACTTCTTTATTTGATAGAGCAAGGTATCTATTCATTACTTTGAGTGCGGTTGCTGTGGTTTTCGCCATTCCAACATGGGCTCAAGATGAAGATGAAGACGCTGCTGAGCTCGGAAAAATCGAAGTCACAGGTTCTCGATTGAATCAGACAGATATTGAAACTGCACAACCAGTTACAGTTATCTCAAGAGAGCAAATCGAGTTATCAGGCTTCGCGACTGTAGCTGAGGTACTTCAAAACACTCCTTACAACTCATTTGGATCATTCAGAGAAACTTCTGGATATGCTAATGGTCAGGCTAGTGTTAATGAAATCTCACTCAGAGGCTTAGGGTCTCAACGAACATTGGTTCTACTAGATGGAAGACGAATTGCTTCAACTGGTGGATCTGGTGGCGCGGCTCAAAACCTAAACCAAATCCCATCTGCAATTATCGATCGAATCGAGATTTTGCGTGATGGTGCATCTGCGGTTTATGGTTCTGACGCAATCGCTGGTGTTGTAAACATCATCACACGTAAGGACTTTGATGGTATGGATATTTCTGTAACATCTGGTTCTACTGACGTTGGTGGCGGTGATTACACTAGAGCGAACATCACTGGTGGTGTTTCAAACTCAAAAGGAAACATCTACTATACGTTCCAACACTACGATAGAAGACCTCAATATTATAACGAACTTCCTTATGCGAGCCATGCAAGTAACTATGATTACTTCAGCTCGTTTGGTTACCCAGGTGCTGCGATCACAGGTCTTGGCATCATTGTGGATCCAAGATGTCCTGAAGCGAACGTAGGTTCGAGCAGAGACAATGGATCAAATACATCATCTACATTCCCGAATTCATACTACTGGGCTGGTCCTGGTTTAGATAGTGGGCTAGGTCGATGTGGTTATGACTTTGCACAAGACATCATGTCGATTCCAAGAGCTAAGCGAAATGCTTTCCTCATGAAATCTTCATATGATCTTTCGCCTGATGTAACAATGAACACAGTGGTTATGTTCTCACAACTTGAAGGTGATTCAAGATTTGCTGGAACTCCTATCACTGCTCCATTCCCAGTTATCCCATCTGGAAGTCCTAATCACCCTATGATTGCATATGGGTTTGATTGTACGCCTGACGGACCTCAATCTGGTTGTGGTGACGCAATTCTATTACTAAGATCTGTGCCTAACGGATTTCGTGACAATACTGTTACTGAAAACATCACTGACGTAAGAGTCGGTTTTGAAGGTGTTGCTGATATGATGGGTGGCATGGAATGGGAACTCAATGTTCAGTCAACTATCAATGATATTGACAACCAAACTATTAACTTGGTGAACAAAGAGCTTCTTCAAGCAGGTCTAGACGCGGGTACTGTTGACCCTTGGGGTATTAACAGCACTTTAGATGAAGTTGCAGTTCAAATGAAAGCATTTAACCATACTGGTCTTTATCAAGCTGACCTTAAAACAACTATGGCTGACTTAATTGTTAAGTTTGATGTTGGCGAGTTAGCTGGTGGAGCAATTGGTATGGTCTTGGGTGCTGAATACTCGCATTCTTCATTCGATCAATTGAATGATCCTGAGTCTAATGCATTCATCATTGCCGGTTCTGCTGGTGGTGATAACATCAATGCTGAAAGACATAGAAAATCAGCGTTCTTTGAGCTTGGCCTACCATTCACTGAGAAATTCAAAATGAGTATGGCTGGACGTTACGACGAATACAGCACAGAAGGTGTTGGCAGTAACTTCTCACCTTCTATTAACTTCGAATACAGACCAGCTAGCTGGGTACTGTTGAGAGGTACTTACGGTGAAGGTTTCAGAGCGCCTGCATTTGATGAGTTGTTTGGTAACCGTTCAGAAAGCTTCCCTTCAGGGATTGACTTGGTTGGTTGTGCAAATGGTGTTGCTGTTTGTACTTCTACTCAGTACAGAGCTTTCTTCGGTGGTAACCCAGACCTAGGTCCAGAGGAATCTGAGCATTACACTTTTGGTGCTGTGCTTTCTCCACTGCCTGAGTTAACAATTCAGTTGAACGCGTGGCATACAGAGTTCAGTGGCTTGATTACGACTTCAACTTTGAACAGAGAGTTTGAAGCAGAAGCTAATGGAGACACAAACTATGTCGTACGTTGTAATGAATTAGCTGGTGACCAATGTCAGACTGGTACTGTAAATTACGTTTCATTGACATCTAATAACTATGAAGGTGTTGAAATGGAAGGTCTTGACGTTGATATTAACTACGTCATGGATACAGACAACATGGGTCGTTTTGACATGGGTCTTAATGCCGCTAAAATCACTAAATACGTTTATCAACGTTTTGCCTCTGATGCTAAGATAAGTAACGAAGGTTACATCGGATTGCCTGATACTAGGATTAATCCATATCTTACATGGGGTAAAGGTGATTGGGCTGTAGGCCTTACTGGTTACTCAGTTGGAGATCAGGAAGCCGTTTTCGGTTCTGATGTCTATACTGTCGATGAGCAATATACATGGAACCTTAGGGTTAGCTATCAGCTTCCTTGGGATGCATCAGTCTCAGTCGGAGCGATCAACGTAACTGACGAAGAACCAGAGCAAAACTCTGATTGGTATGGTTGGGAACCATTTGCTTTCAACTTGTATGATACAAGAGGAAGAACGGTTTACATTACGTACGAGCAGAGCCTCTAATCTAAGAGTTAGTTAGATAAAATTAGAGCGGGCTTCGGTCCGCTCTTTTTTTTGGATTTAATTATTGGATCGAAAGTTTCAGCTCTTCTGCAATAGATTCACTTTTTCGAATCTGCTTAATGCTCAATCGCTTTTTAAGATCTTTCAATAACTGCTTAGCATAACCAACTGCAAATATATGACCGAATGATTTGCTTTCCAAGATGTACTCACATTGGGGATTATCACGATTCAGGTTTTCCTGCCTGTCCTCATAATCTTTTCTATAGCTTTTGTATTCCGCATCTGTAATCTTTTCTGCAGCAATCAAAAGCCAAGCATAAGCATATACAAGATTTTTCTTAACCCCTCTTGCATCACGATACGCCATCCCAAGGCCAACTTGAGATCGTGTATGACCTTGAAGTGATGCTTTCTGGTAGTATTCAAATGCTTTCCCTTGATCCTTTCTTACGCCCGAACCATATCGATATAATCTTGCTAGTCCATTGATCCCATCAAGATCATCCTTTGCAGCAGCTTTTTCATACCAAGCCTTTGCCTTTCTTGCATTCATTGGAATGACTTCGCCTCTAATATACATTTCTGCCAATTCAACCTCGGCATCAGTATTGCCTTGGTTGGCAGCAGCTTCCATCCATTGGAAAGATTTTTTATAGTTTCTCCTAAAGTCACCATAAAGAGTGCCAGAATAAAGTTTGCTCAGAGCGATTTGAGCTTTGGGATTGTCCTGTTCAGCAGCCAATGAACAAACTGCTATTGCATCTATACATGTATTCTCTCTGATCAATGCCTCACATCCCTTTTCTTCAGCATTAAGATGTTGAAAAAACAAAATGGGTATCAATGATAAAAAAATTGCTCTATTCCTAAAACTTAAAACTTTCATGCTAATATGTTCTTTCTATATTTAGTTGAAGATCAAATTAAATTATTTTTTTAAGGATTATACAAATGAAAAAGATACTCCCTCTCTTGGCCATTGTCTTCTCATTCAATACTTTGGCAGTAGAAGAATTTCCAGTTGAACACTTCTTCAAAGAGCCATTGATGTTGGCTCCTACCTTATCGCCAGACGGTAAATACTTGGCTGCATTGACACCATATAACATAAATCGCGAGACAAATAGTCGATGCAAAAATAGGCCTTTTGGACAAAAAAACAGCAAGGGTGAAGTTCATTTTTGCGATGTTGCGAGAAGGAACATCACTGTTATAGATATTGCAGATAAAAACAAAGACTGCCAGGCTGGAAACTATGCAGCTTGTCCAAGCACACGAGTGACACAACTTCGAGGACAAAATGTAAGTGGCTTCTTCTGGGTGAATAATGAACGAATTCTTTTCACCACTGGTGGAGATCAACTAAACGGCATCAGAGGAGCAGTCGATAGTATTGGTCTTTATGCTGTAAACAGGGATGGAAGCAAGCCAACACAACTGATTAAGCCTGAGGATGCATTAACAAGCAAACTAATCCAAACAATACCGCTCAATCGGTTAAATGATGATCCAGACCATATATTGGTCATGAGGAATGACCGCAAACGCTACATCATGGATGTTTACAGAATGAATGTTTATAACGGTAAGTTTTTCAGACAAATTACCTCTCCAGGCCCAGTGATCAGTTGGGCAACGGATCGTGATGGTGTTCTCAGACTTGCTGCTCTTCAAGATGAGGAATCTCTTTCATATGAAACAAAGATTATCTACAGAGACAGTGAAGATGAGGAGTTTAGAGAAATCGATCGTTTTGAAGGTTTGCAAAATGGTTGGGGGGCCATTGGTTGGGACGAGAATCAGGAGAAAGTTTATATAACATCCAACCTTGGAAGAGACACCTATGCAATAAGTCTTTTAGACCCTAATACAGGAGAGATGGAAGATGTCTTTGAAGCAGAAGGTGCAAACGTCTCAGCTATGGGCTTCACTGAGGACGGTGAACCAATCACAGTCGTATACCGAGATATAGACACCAAACCTCAAAGACACTATGTAAATGATAAGTGGAAAAACATCATTGAGATGCTAAAAGGCGCTCTTCAATCAGACTATGTTGGAATTGCATCGATGTCTGATGATGAAA
>DMGO01000090.1:0-3292 GCA_003449795.1 Gammaproteobacteria bacterium
CGTAGAAGATGGTTTGTTAGACCCTAAGCGTACAATTCAAATTGGTATTAGGGGTGCTCAGAATTTCATGGATGGCATTGACTTTTCTTTGGATTCAGGGATGAGAGTAGTCTTTATGGAAGAGTTTTTTGACAGAGGTGTTAAAGAGGTGATTAAAGACGCATTGGATACTGTGGGAGATGGACCGACATATATATCTTTCGATGTAGATGGTCTTGACCCTGTATTTGCTCCAGGAACTGGTACCCCTGAGGTGGGGGGTATCACAACCATTGAGGCTCAAACGCTTCTTAGAGGCTTAAAGGGTCTCAATCTAATTGGTGCAGATGTGGTCGAGGTTGCTCCTCCTTTTGACCAGACTGGGAATACAGCTCTCGTTGGGGCGACTATGATGTATGAGATTCTCTGCCTTCTTGCTGATCGCTTCAAGTGAAAATCTATGAGTGATATTGATATCATCTCTAATCCATTTCATGACAATGGTTATAGGGCAAAAATGAATTCTGATGAGTGCAGAAGATTTCATAAATCATTGCCCAAATATTCGCAAACTCCATTGATCAACTTGGATGAATTTTCAAAACAATTGAATCTTAAAAGTATACAAATAAAGGATGAAAGTAAGCGTTTTGGTCTCAATGCTTTCAAGTCGCTGGGCGCCTCTTATGCAATGGCAAAGATCATTGTTTCAAATGTTAATAATGATCAATCAGATTTGGAATTTGAATCTGTTATGCAAAAAAGTGATGCAATTAAAAAAATGACATTTGCTACTGCCACAGATGGCAATCATGGGAGGGCTGTTGCATGGTGTGCAGAAAGATTTGGTTGTAGAGCCATCGTTTTTTTACCAAAAGATACCTCTAGACATCGAGTAGATGCCATTGAATCTCATGGTGCAAAAGCTTTTGTAACTGATTTGAATTACGATGAAACAGTTGAATATGCTGCAAAGATGTCTGATGAGAATGATTGGATATTGATTCAAGATACTTCATGGGCAGGTTATGAGGATATACCGAGAGACATCATGGTGGGTTATCAAACCATCATCCATGAGCTTGAAAACGATGATTTTATCTGGCCCACGCATGTGGTTATGCAGGCAGGTGTAGGATCCTTCGCAGCTTCAATATTTGATGCATTCTCTAATATGGACCGGCCGCGTCCTAAATTTATAGTGGTTGAGCCAACAGGTGCTGCCTGTTATTTTCAATCAATAAAGATCGGTGATGGTAATCCACACTCTTTAGATAAATTAGACACTCTAATGGCCGGATTGTGTTGTGGAACCCCAAGTATTCTTGCATGGGATATCATTAAAGAAACCACTGATTTCTTTGCTATATGCGATGATGTGGTTGCATTGGATTCAATGGCGAGATTAGCTCAAATGAGAAAGCCAGACCAAGCAATTGTTTCAGGAGAGAGTGGGGCTGTGACAATGGGGTTTATTGAGAAAATTTGTATGGAGAAGGAATATTCAGAGTATCTGGATCTAATCGGTTTAAATGAATCCTCTAGTGTATTTTTTATTTCAACCGAAGGAGACACGAATCCGGATCTTTATGATCGTATTGTAAATAATCAGTAAAGCTCCATAATCATACATCTTGCTGAGCCACCGCCATGGCTTTCTATTGTCTCCAAATCCGAATGAATGATTCGATCATAGAAATGATTCAAAACCTTTTTCTGAGAGTCATCATATCCAGCGATAGCCTTTGATGACATCACAAGACATAAGCGGTTCTGATCATCCTTAATCTCAATGCAGTTGCCACAAAAATTGAGCAATTGAGAATGAGAGATGAACATTAATTCATGTGTCTTACCGAGGCTTTCAATGACATTGCTTTTTCCATTTGTTATCGCATCCTCACAAACCACAGCCAGCTCTGTTCCGATATACATCATTACATCACTATGATAGATGGGTCCTCCAGTATGACTGCTTGTTTCGAATGGAATGAGTTTGAAGTCATTCTTTTCAGACCATATTTCAGCAAGTTTTAAATCTGAGCGAGCAGAAATTCCCATGTATGCAATACGATTGATTCGATCCATCACTAGACTGCTTGTGCCCTCTAAGAATAATCCTTCATTTTCATAAGGTGTATAATCTTGATCAAGTCGATATGTTTTCTCTAAGAATTCAATGTGATCTTTTGATTTTTCCAGTCGTCTATTTTTTCCAAGCATGCTGAATATATGCATGCTTTTATCAGAGTAGGTGACTGCCCAATTTGGAAAGATATTATCTGGGCATCCTATATTTCCATCAAGTGTGGTTACTTTTATTTTATTTTCAACCAAGGTTTTTTTAAATTGATCAAATTCACTGTTAGCCATAGAGAGTGTTTTATCACGTGAAATGTTGTCATCAGAAATCTGATAGTGATTGGTTTCCAATGTCTGATCATTGCAATAGAATTCTGCAGGTCTAATGAGCAAGACGTGATTCGTAGATTGTGTAGTCATTTTTTTATGTCAGGCCTTTTCTTCAATGGCCTTAAACGCACTACCAATGATTTCGACACCCCAATCGATCTCGTCTTTATTGATGATCAGTGGTGGTGCGAATCGAATCGTTGTGTCACGGGTTTCTTTGCACAAGATTCCTTTTTTGAGCAACAGCTTCGAGAGATCCTTTCCAGTGATGTAGCTTTGATCTATCTCAACACCAAGCCATAGACCTTTACCTCTGATCTCTTTAATGATTGGAGAATTAAGTTCTAACAGAGATTGTTTGAAATAATCTCCCATGACACGACTGTTTTCAATCAAGCCCTCCTCTTCGAGCAGTTCCAATGATCTTTTTGCTATCGCTGAACCCAGAGGGTTTCCACCAAATGTAGAGCCATGAGATCCAGGATTCATCCATTGAAGCACTTCTTCTGAAGAGAGAAATACTGAAACCGGCATTAATCCACCACCGAGCGCTTTTCCTAATATCAAACCATCTGGTCTAATATTGGCATGTTCATATGCAAATAACTTTCCAGTTCTACCAAGACCAGATTGAACTTCATCTAAGATCATTAATACATTGTTTTTATCGCAAATCTCTCGTATATCTGGCAACCAATTTTCAGGAGGCTCTATGATTCCGCCTTCACCTTGAATGGGCTCAAATAAGACCGCTGCAGTATTTTTAGTGATGGCATCTTCAACAGCCTGACTATTTCCAAACTCAACTGAAATAAAACCAGGTGTATGAGGTCCAAAGTCATCTTTTGAATTTGACTCACTTGAAAAACTGATTATTGTTGTTGTTCTTCCATGAAAGTTT
>DMGO01000090.1:3600-6994 GCA_003449795.1 Gammaproteobacteria bacterium
GTTGTTGTTCTTCCATGAAAGTTTCCATCAGCTACAATGATCTCAGCTTTATCTTTTTCTATTTTCTTGGATCGATAAGCCCATCTTCTTGCAGCTTTAATGGCTGTCTCAACAGCTTCGGCACCTGAATTCATTGGCAGAGCCATTTCAAAACCAGTCATTTTTGTGATCGTCTCAAGATAGGGTCCTAGTGTGTTTGTATAAAATGCTCTCGAAGTCAGTGACAACGTGTTTGATTGCTCATGAAAAACTTTCACCAGCTCTGGATGTGCGTGACCATGACTGACGGCAGAGTAGGCAGACATCATATCTAAGTATTTATTTTGATCCACATCCCATACCCATACACCCTTGGCTTCAGAGAGCACAACTGGAAGTGGTTTGTAGTTATCAGGTCCATGTATGGATTCCTGATCCATATATTTTTTTTGATTTTCGCTCATTTTATTGTGATTCCGGTATGTTCCAATCTGTTTTTATTGGGCCAATGTCATGAATAATTTCTCTGTGGCCACTCCAAGTATTAATAATTGCCTCAGCTGTGCCTATCCCTGCTGCTCTGGGATCTCCTGAAGGTCCAAACCAATGATTCTGTGGTGCCCCAGTCGTTCTTGCTCTCATGCCAGTATAAGTTGTTCCATTGACAGTATTGCCCAGAATCTTTTGTTGGAATGCAAGATCATTTGATACAACTGCTGCCGTTAGATTCATTTCAATCCGCTCAAGTGCATCCAAAACGATGGAGAGTTGATCATCGCTGTACTCGATCACTACTTGAAATGGGCCAAATAATTCAGTTGTGATGAGCTCAAAATGATTTGAAAGGAGTGCCTCTATGGGAATCTGGACAGCTGTCGGTTTTATTGATCCATAAACTTCTGGGATTTGATGATCTTCCAGTTTCTCATTTCCAAAGAGAACGCTTGATCCATCAATTTTCAATAATGCATCAATATGTGATTTTATTTGAACATTATCCCAAGTGAGAATAGGTCCCACCGTCAGATTGTCTAGATTCCTTCTATTTGCAAGCTCTGAGATTTTTGGTATCAAATGTTCAGACCAATTATTGTGCACAAATAAAATACTTTGTGCTGAACATTTCTGACCAGATGCATTGTATGCATCCTCGTCGCATTGCCATGCAACATAATCTAGCCAATCTTGCTCAAAATCAGGCCCAATTATTTTCCAATCAAAACCTGCATCTTCTATTTTGATTCTTCCATTCATTTTATTTGCAAGATGTTCTGCAACATCAGAAGAGCCAGTGAATTGGAGATGTCTGATATATTCTTTGCCATCAGTAATTAGTTGATCCATATTCTTTCCATCACAGTGAATAAAGTCTGAATCAGAAGCAGGTAGACCGCAATGAATGGCCATTCTTAAAAATTGTTCAAAAACGATACTAACTTTTGAGTCTGTCTTTACAAGTGGTCTATTGCCCATGAAAAGAGCACCCATAAACTGCAATACGGGTATTTCCAGTGGAAAATTAAAGGGAGCGATCAGGACAACTGGACCGAAAGGCCATCGATACCCTTTGGATTCTTGACCATCGTGATCTCCAGGATTGCTGAACCCTCTGGCAAGAAATCTCACACCATCACCTGCAAAATTCTCAAGAAATATTCTTGTGACCCTCACTTCACCTAGGCACTGATTGATGCTTTTTGGCATTACTCTTTGGATTAATTTTGCAAAAAAGAGTTCAATTTCTGGATCTCTCATCAATTCAGCAGATTTCGCACAGACATCTCCGAGCATGACATAACGGTCTACATTTTTGACGGGGTTATGCAGGCCACTTTTTGGACAATTTTTCAGGTTTTCGATGAACTCAGTTGCATCAGTGGTATTAGGTACCAAAATAAAATCGTCCCCATTAAGGGGGTCAGGTATTTTGGTATATTCATTTTCATCATCTTTCCATTCACCACTGACTAAGTTTTGACAGCGAGCAGGCGTATTTTTGTTCATTCCATTGTTTGGGTCTACTGTCGCGAATGTGGATAATTTATTCATTACTTATGTTTATAAAATCTCTAACTTGCTCATTTTGATGAATTTTCTTAGTCATGTATTTAAGAATGGCTTATTATACTACCAAAAGGAAGTGTAAGACATTATGAATGCCAAATCATCAATATTTCTCGGAGTGAATGTGGATCATGTTGCCACTTTGAGAGAAGCTAGAAAAATCGATTATCCAGATCCAGTAGAGGCTGCATTGGTCGCTGAAAAGAATGGGGCCGATAGTATTACTGTTCATTTGAGAGAAGATCGAAGACACATACAAGATCATGACGTTGAGCGATTGGTTGCTGTGACCAATTCACGCGTCAACCTAGAGATGGCTGCTACACGAGAAATGATTGATATAGCATGCTCTTTGAAACCATTTGATTGTTGTTTGGTTCCAGAAAAAAGAGAAGAACTCACAACAGAAGGAGGACTTGATGTAATGGGTGATGTGGATCAACTTTCTGATTCAATTCATCGTCTCAAAAAATCTGGCATCAAAGTATCTTTATTTGTTGATCCTGACCCAAAACAGATCGAATCAAGTCGATTGGCTGGAGCAGATGCGATCGAGATACATACTGGACTTTATGCGGACAGTCTGAATCCAAGAGACCAAGAGTATGAATTTGATCGAATCAAGGAATGTGCAAAGCATGCGAAAAGCATTGGTTTGCAAGTCAATGCTGGGCATGGATTGAATTATGAGAATACGGCTTTAATTTCAGCAATCCCTGAAATTACAGAATTAAATATTGGTCATTCTATTATTGCACGGTCAGTTATTACAGGCATGGCAGAGGCTGTCAAAGAGATGAAGAAGATCATGGAGTCATCCAGAAAATGAGTATCTATGGAATTGGTGTTGATCTTGTCAATGCCGAGCGCATTCAAAATTTATATCAGAAGTATGGTGATCGTTTTCCAAAGAGAATATTGAATGATGACGAAATGGATTTATTCAATAAGACAAAAAACAAAGAACGATACTTATGCAATGCTTTCGCAGGCAAGGAAGCTGCTGTGAAAGCACTTGGTACTGGATTTTCCCAAGGTATTCATTGGAAAGATTTTGGTTTGAGTCGAAAATCAAGTGGCCAACCAGAATTACATTACACAAATAAGATCAGGCAAAAGTTCAATACTTTGGGAATATCATCTTCTCATATCAGCATCAGTGATGACCATCCATGGTCAATCGCAATGGTGGTTTTAGAGACTGAATCATGACAGAGATCATAATCGATATCGAAACGATTCCTGATTTGGAATACGGGAAAGAACATATGAATCTCAATGGCCTAGCAGATGAAGATATTATCCGTGCGATGACATTTAGATTCTTGCAGCAATCTGGTTCTGAATTCCC
>DMGO01000055.1:0-1031 GCA_003449795.1 Gammaproteobacteria bacterium
ACCATTTCTACTTTGATTTCTAATTTAATGAATCATTAAATTTAATAAAAATTGATCATGGGCTTTTCCACATTAAATGAATGGCTTGAATTTCAGCAAGGCATTAATCCCAAAGAAATTGACCTGAGTCTAGAGAGGGTTAAAACGGTATTTGAGAGACTTCAAATCAACATCCCAGAAAAGAATGTTTTTTTGATCGGCGGCACAAACGGTAAAGGCACAACCACTTCAATACTTGAACAATTGTTCCGCAAGAGCGGTTATAAAACTGGAGCATTCACATCACCCCATCTGACTCAATACAATGAAAGGGTCAGAATCAATTTAAATCACTCATCAGACAAAGATTGGATATCAGCTTTTGAAACCATAGAAAATGTCAGAGGTGATATTCCTCTGACTTACTTTGAGTTCAGTGCACTCGCAGCATTTCAAATCCTATCCAATTGTGATTGTGATGCATGGCTCATTGAAGTCGGATTGGGTGGTCGTCTGGATGCAACAAATATCATTGAATCATCCGTTTCGCTATTGACCAGTATTGCTATGGATCACGAAGAATGGCTGGGAGACAGCATTGATAAAATTGCGACGGAAAAAGTTGGCATAGCGAAAATGAACAGACCCCTGATCTTCGGTGATCTGGTGGCGGTCGATGAAATTAAGAAAGGATGTTTTGAGAAAGGAGCTGAATTGAGGAGAAAAGAGCATGATTTCAAAGGTTTCGTTGATCGGAATCATTTCTTTTTTAAAGGGGTTAGTCAAAGGATCAGTGACATTGTTATACCTAAGAGTTGGGGTGATGGAGAGATTGATAACCTAACCACAGCTCTGGCAGCGATGGAGGCGAACGAGGAATTTTTTCCATCCGATGATTTACTTCAAGAAGTCCTGGATGAATTCAATTTACCCGGAAGATTTGAAATATTAGATATGAGTCAAAGATGGATCTTGGATGTGGCTCACAACCCTTCAGCAGCGAATAATCTGAGACAAAGGATCGATCGATCAAATTTTGATGCAGATTATGC
>DMGO01000055.1:1361-3412 GCA_003449795.1 Gammaproteobacteria bacterium
ATGATTTTTAGCATGATGAAAGATAAGCAACTCGAGCTATATCTGAATGCTTTTAAAGATCTGATTCATACTTGGATCATTTGCGAGATGGAAACTGAGCGCTCATTGAAAGTAGAAAAAATAAAAAATGAGATGAGCAAAATCGGAATTGAAAACATTTATTCTGCGACATCTCCTCTAGATGCGATAAAGACCCTAGAAAAAAATGTGAGCATAAGTAACAATGTGATTGTCTCTGGGTCATTTGAATTGGTCGGACCCATCAGAGAGTTCTTACTAAACTCTCAGGGAAGATTATGAAGGAAAGAATAATAGGAATATCAACGATTGCCGCTGTAATTACAGTGATTATTTTTATGTATCTAAAAGGCGATGGTCTTGCTGAGATTGAAAAGAGAATTGAAGCCAGACAGTCTGTGACAGTAGAAGAGGCATCCATTCAGTCTGACTTGATATACCCATGGGTCATACAGCTGGGAGCCTTTCAAGATTTAGAAGATGCCAATGCTTTGACCAAGCAATTTGAAAGAAAAGGCTATAATGCCTACATCAGTTCAAAAGACTTTTCGGGTAAAAAAATTTACAGAGTTCGAATAAGGCCCTCAGACGAAGATGAGGAGGCTGCCCCCATTATCAAGAAGCTTGAGAGAGGTGATCATGAATTTCAAGTTTTAGGTAAAGGGCAACAATGATTTATCACATACCTTTCCCATTTCCAGTCACATTTCCCATCCATATCTTTGGCAGCGAAGAAGTCGTTTCAATTTTGGATTTTATACTGATTCTGATATTGGGGATGTCCAGCATTTATGGTTTTTTTAAAGGTTTTTTAACAGAGGTGCTTTCGCTTCTCACATGGATCATTGCAGTTTCAGTTGCATACGCCCTCGGCGGTCAATTTGAAATCATTTTTGAGCCAATTTTGACATCAGAGGTTTTGAGATTATGGGTATCAAGATTGCTTATACTAGCATTCATGCTCTTTATTGGAGGTTTGGCAAGTCGGAAAGTTTCAAAAGCCGTTGGTTCGAGTATTTCAGGAGACATGTTGATCGGTCTAGGCTTTGGTTTTCTAAGAGGCCTTGTTTTAATTTGTTTATTGATGTTGATTCTGGAAGATACACAATTGTATGCTGAACCGATCATACAAGACGCAGTATTTTTGGAAGAAGCTGAGCAAGTGAAAGAGTTTTTCTATAATTTATTTTTGCAGTATTATAATTAGCAATCTAGCGAAGGATTAATCAGGGGAAATATCATATGTGCGGAGTCGTAGGCATTATCAGCAGTAGGCCCGTTAACCAAGAAATATATGATGCTTTGACAGTGCTGCAACACCGTGGACAGGACTCAGCAGGAATCATGACGGACAACAATGGTGTGCTTTGTCTTAGAAAAAGCAATGGCTTGGTCAATGATGTTTTTTCAAATGAACACATGACTAGACTGAGAGGCAATATGGGCATCGGTCATGTTCGCTATCCAACCGCAGGAACGCTCAGTTCATCAGAGGCACAACCTTTTTATGTGAACTCTCCCTTTGGCATCTGCCTGGCTCACAATGGGAATCTTGTTAACAATGAGGAGCTTAGAAAGCATCTAAGCGAAGTGGATCGAAGACATTTAAATACTGAATCAGACACAGAGGCTTTATTGAATCTATTCGCCCATGAACTACAGGAAAATTTCGATGGAAACCTCTCTCCTGAAATTATTTTTAAAGCTGCAACTCATCTTTTTGATAAATGCTCAGGAGGTTATGCAGTTGTATCAATGATTTTGAATGAGGGACTGGTGGCTATGAGAGATCCAAATGGAATTCGTCCTCTGATACTTGGAAAGAGGGAAGTTGGGCAAGGCACAGAATATATGATCGCTTCTGAAAGCGTGGCATTGGACATCGCTGATTTTGAAATCATGAGAGATGTTAAGCCTGGAGAAGTGATTTACATCACGAAGGAAGGAGAATTGTTTTCTAAGCAATGCGTGAAACCAAAATCATACACGCCTTGTATATTTGAGTTTGTATATTTTGCAAGGCCAGATTCGAT
>DMGO01000120.1:0-3424 GCA_003449795.1 Gammaproteobacteria bacterium
AATGATGAGGATGAATCAAAATCAAAAGAGAGTAGAAAATCCAAACTGAGGAATCAATATTTTGGTTTTATATATCAATTTCATCATTTGATTCCTGAGTTTACTGCACTCGAGAATGTCATGATGCCTCTACTGGTAAGGAATCAATCAATCACAGAATGTAGAAAAAAGAGTGCAGGCATTTTGGAAAAAATTGGAATGCATCATCGACTCAATCATAAACCAAATGAGCTTTCAGGAGGAGAATGCCAAAGGGTTGCGATAGCAAGAGCCTTGGTCACTGAGCCACAATTCATACTTGCTGATGAACCAACAGGAAATCTGGATCCAAAGGCATCAACAAACATATTTAATCAGTTTATGGAATTGAGAGACACTGCCGGCTCTGGTTTGATACTTGTTACACATGATCAAACATTGGCTGAAAAGATGTCCATGGTTTATAGACTTGATGGAGGCATTCTGGTCAGAAAATAAAAAAACTTCATAATATCAACACATTATGAGGACTATTTCTATCTTTTGATTGACGTATAATGAGCCAATTATGGACAATGGGTTACAAACATATTTAAGATTACTCGAATATGGCAAGAAATACTGGCTTGTTTTCACAATCGGTGCTTTGGCCATGCTAATTTTTGCAATCACCGATACAGGATTCGCCTTTCTGATAAAGGTTCTAACCGATAGTTTTGCCGGCAATGTAGAGTCATTTGAGTCAGCAGACCTTAAGTGGTTATTGCCAGTTGGCGTGATCATCATTTTTCTTGTTCGAGGGGTATCAGGCTTCTTTTCAACATACAATATGTCCTGGATCAGCAGGCATGTAATTCGAAGAATAAGATCAGATGTGTACAAGAAATTCCTTTACTTACCCACATCATTTTTAGATCAAAAGTCCAATGCAGATTTGCTTTCAAAAGTTATATTTAACATAGAGCAAGTTTCAGAATCGACAGCAAATGTTTTGACAGTATTGATACGTGACACCCTCACTATCTTAGCCTTGACGATTTACATGGTCTATCTCAGCCCAATGTTGTCTGCTGTAATCTTCACCGCAGCGCCTGTGATTGCATTTATTGTTAAAATCTTAAGCACACTATTCAGAAGATACAGTGAACGAATTCAGGATTCGATGGGGGATGTGACACATTCAATAAAGGAGATACTTCAAAATCATCGAATTATTAAGATTTTTAATGGACAAGAAAATGAGGAAGTCAGATTTGATGAAATCAATGAAGTGAATAGGCGTCATCATATGAAGCTTCTCAGAACCAAAGCGATTGGAGATGCATTGACCATCTTTGTAGCATCTCTTGGAGTTGCAGGCGTTGTATATGTGGCAACCTTAGACGAAGTAAAAGGCTCAATGACAGTTGGAGATTTCAGTGGATTTATAACTGCGATGGTTTTACTCATGACACCATTGAAACGACTCACGAATGTCAATGCCATGATTCAAAGAGGCATAGCTGCCGCCGCTAGTATTTTTTCATTATTGGATGAACGCAATGAGATAGATAGAGGAACCAAAGATGCTCAAAGGCTAATTGGCGCTGTCCATTTCAAGGATGTAAATTTCTCTTATGGCTCAGAAAAAGAAACCTTAAAAAACATCAATACAAATATTAAAGCAGGGCAAACAATTGCAATAGTTGGAAAATCTGGAAGTGGAAAGACCACTTTTGTGAATCTTATTCCAAGATTTTATGATGTTGAAAAAGGCTCTATTGAGATTGATGGTTTACCGATAGAAGAATATACGCTTGAATCACTCAGATCGAATATCAGTTTGGTGACACAAGAGGTCACCCTTTTCAATGACACAATTGAGAACAACATCATGTACGGCGGACATTCAAATCAGGAAATCACTGATGCAGTTAAAGCTTCTCATATTGATGAGTTTATTCATGATCTACCAGATGGACTGCAAACTAAAGTCGGTGATCAGGGAATCTTGCTTTCAGGCGGACAGAGACAAAGAATCGCCATAGCCAGAGCATTGCTAAAAGATGCACCTATATTGATTCTAGATGAGGCAACTTCTGCACTTGATTCAGAGAGTGAGAAACTCATTCAGAAGGCTTTTGACAGATTGATGGAAAATAGGACAACTTTTGTCATTGCCCATAGACTAAGTACAATTGAGAAAGCAGATCGAATATTGGTTCTCTCAGATGGAAAAATCGTTGAAGAGGGCACTCATCAAGATTTATTAAGCCAAGATGGAGAATATTCTCTTTTGTATAAAATGCAGTTCAATGATTAGAATTGTCAAAATTTTAGAAAACATTTGGTATCGAGATAAAAAGCCACCCAATTTTTTGATTGGTATCTCAGTGGTCTATGGAATTCTATTAAAAATAAGAAGATCACTTTATGATCTTGGTATTTTTTCAACCAGTAAACCTGAAATTCCCGTGATCATAATTGGCAATATTAACGTTGGGGGGACAGGTAAAACTCCTTTCACCTTATATTTAGCAAATATACTTTCCCATTTGGGTAAGAAAGTAGGGATTATATCGAGAGGTTATAGAGGAAAAAAATCAAGTTCAAAACCATTTATTCTCGATAAAAAAAGCAAGGCCGAAGATTTTGGTGATGAGGCTGTTTACCTATCAAAACATACAGATTCAATGGTTTGCGTTTGCAAGAAAAAATTGGTTGCAGCAAATTTACTCTTTGATCGAGGTGTCGATGTTATTCTTTCCGATGATGGTCTGCAACACTATGCATTGGGGAGGGATATAGAATTTGCTATAGTTTCTTCTAATCGCGGATTTGGTAATCGATATCTGCTTCCAGCTGGACCTTTGAGAGAGAGAATAGAAAGGCTTGATTCACTCGATTTACTCTTAATCAATGGTAAACAGATCGACCAAGATCTAAATATGAAGAATATAATCAGCTTTGAAATCCTGAATAGAGAAGTCAAAAATATCCATGATGGGGAAGTGCGACCCATGGAGGATTTTGCAAACAGAGATATATTACTGATCGCAGGTATTGGTGATCCAGATGCCTTGCAAGAGAAATTGATTAATCTTGATATCAAAGTTGAATCCATCGATGTTGCTGACCACGATACCGCTCATCTAAGCTTAATAGATGACATTAAAAGCAGAACAATATTTTTAACACCAAAAGACTTGGTAAAATACTCAAAAGATGACTTGCCTCGAGAGACATGGGAATTGATTCCAGAAATGTCTATTGATCATTCAGAAGAGAAAATTCTGATCAGGCAGATTCAAGGTATCATGGAATGAATGAATTTAATGTTGTAATACCCTCAAGACTGGACTCAAAGAGATTACCAAAGAAAGCGTTGGCAATGATAAATGGCAAGCCACTGATTCGTTGGGTTTATGAAAAAGCGATAGCAAGTGATGCCAAAATTGTATTGATT
>DMGO01000012.1:0-9483 GCA_003449795.1 Gammaproteobacteria bacterium
CCCTCGGTCTAAACTTGTTAATGCAGTCACAGCCAATACCTTTAAGTCGCCTTTTTCCGAAGCTGCAGCTTCCATCATGCTTTGATTGCCATGGATTGTTGTAAAGTAGGCACCTCTTTTGCTTAACCTTTTAATGGCTTTTGAAACAGTTGCTGGCACATCAAATAGTTTTAAATCAACAAAGACCTTTTTGTCTCTCTCCACAAGCCAGTCAAGCAGCTCAAAGTAATCACCTGTCATCATCAATTCCATGCCAATTTTGAAAAAATCGACACTTGGGCCCAGCTGGGTAACCAAATCTTTGGCTTGCTCCACCTCTGGAACATCCACTGCAAAAATCAATCGGTCGCTGTTCTTTATGCTCATCTCTTATTCCGATATGGTTTTCATCAAAATCTCATTTGGGTAATCATTGCTGATGATGGCTTTCCCAATGCCCTCTAATAATATCAACCTTATTTCACCATCTTGGACTTTTTTATCACGTTTCATGCTTTCAAGAAAATCATTGCTGTTCAGATCAGGCTTCTTAGTCGGTAAATTTACAGATTCAAGGAGATTGGTTATGTCTTTCTTATCAGATTGAGTAAGCATTCTCATTCTTTCTGCCATGCTTGCTGCCATAACCATGCCAATTGAAACAGCCTCCCCATGAGTATAGACGTTGTAATCGGTAAGGCTCTCAATTGCATGTCCAAAAGTATGGCCATAATTTAATATTGCTCTTACCGATCCTTCTCTCTCGTCTTCAGAGACTATTTCGGCTTTAATTTGGCAACACCTCTCGATGAGATGAGCCATGACTTCAGGCTCCAATGTCAATATTCTGCTTGTGTTCTTACCTAGCCATACGAAGAAATCCTTATCACGAATCAGTCCGTATTTTATGACCTCTGCTAAACCTTCTGAGAAACGATTGGGCTCAAGGGTGTTTAAATATCTTGTATCTGCAATCACTGCGCTCGGTTGATAGAAAGCGCCAATCAGATTTTTTCCGGTCTTTATATTCACGCCTGTCTTTCCCCCTACGGAGGAGTCAACCTGGGCCAAGAGTGTAGTTGGGACCTGAAGGAAACTTATGCCTCTCATATAAGACGAGGCCACAAAGCCTGTGATATCGCCAATAACACCTCCGCCAAAAGCAATGATTGATGAATCCCTATCTATTCCATTGTCAGATAAGAATTCAACCGCTTTTCCAACAGTCTCTAAGTTCTTTTCGGTCTCTCCCTCTGGAAGTACGAGTGTTTTTAAATCAAATGCGTTTAACGTTTGGGTGATTTCTGAGAGGTATAAATCTGCAATTTGTTCATTTGTGATCAAAGCAATTTTTTTCGTTTTTATATGCTTTGAGTAGAGCTCATTATCAAGACTGACATCACTGCCAATGTAAATTGGATAGCTCCTGTCTTCTAAATTTACATTTAATGTTCTCATCTCAATCTATCGATAATCTCAAGAGCAATTTCACTTGGTCTTCTCTCATTTGTATCGATCTTGATATCGCTTATTTCTTCATAGAGAGGCTCTCTTGTCAACATTAACTCCTGAAGTTTAGATGCAGGGTCTCTGTCAATTAACAGCGGCCTATTGTCAGAAACTGTTGCCCTTTCAATTTGTTTTTCAATGCTTGTTTTCAGATAGACAACTCTCTTTTGGTCTTGAAGAATCGCTCTACTTTTATCATGCGTTATGATTCCTCCTCCTGTTGCAATCACCATTTTGTCATTGTCTAAGAATTTCATCAGTGCTTTATGCTCTCTTTGTCTAAAGCCACTCTCACCCTCAACATCAAAAATATAGGCTATAGAAACGCCTGTGCTTTCTACAATCACTTCATCTGTGTCTACAAAATCAAAACCCATTTCTTTTGCAAGAATTCTACCTGTAGATGTCTTTCCAGAGCCCATTGGACCAATGAGAATGATATTGTCTGTTTGATTAGCCATGAGAATATTTTTCATTTTTTGATTTGGCGAAACCGCCTTACCTGAAATCTAGCGATCACTGATTGGAATATAGTCTCTCTTTATCTCGCCTAGATAGAGTTGTCTTGGACGACCAATTTTGTGTTTAGGGTTAGACATCATCTCACACCAATGTGTAGCCCATCCGACAGTTCTAGCCAAGGCAAACATTGCAGTAAACATCTCCTTAGGGATATCCATTGCCTGGTATATCAATCCTGAATAAAAATCGACGTTGGGGTAGAGATTCCTCTGAACAAAATAATCATCATTTAAAGCAATTTCCTCTAACTCAAGTGCAAGCTCAAACATGGGATTAGAATCATTACCAGTTGATTCCAAAACTTTATGGCACTGACTCCTGATAATAGTTGCTCTAGGGTCGTAATTTTTATAAACGCGATGGCCGAAACCCATTAGCCTAAATGGATCATTTTTATCTTTTGCCTTTTCAATGTATTGAGGAATATTTTCTTTTGATACAATTTCATCAAACATTCTAACAACAGCTTCATTTGCTCCTCCGTGTGCTGGGCCCCATAGAGCTGCCACTCCAGCTGCAATTGCTACATAAGGATTTGTGCCAGAACTTCCTGTTAACCTAACTGAAGAGGTGCTGCAGTTTTGCTCATGGTCGGCATGAAGTATCAAGAGGATATCAAGAGCCTTTGACAGAACAGGGTCTATTTCATAGTCACCTTTCCATCCGAAGAATAGTCTCAAAATATTTTCTGAATACGACAAAGACTCATCATAATCAATATTCGCTTCTTTTTGATTGTGATTAAAAACATTTGCAACCAATATTGGCATCTTGCCAAGTATGTTAAAGAAGAATTCTTTTTGATGTTCTTTATCTCTGACATTTATACCTTGGTGATATGATCCAGATAAAGCTGCTACCACTGTTGTAAGCATGGCCATTGGATGTGCATCTCTTCCAAAGCCAGAAAAAATTAGATCCATATTCTCTGGTAGAGTCATATTGTGTTTGACATCTGATCTGAACTCATCAAGAGCTATATTGGTTGCAGGTAACTCACCATTGAATAGTAAGTAAGCAACCTCCAAATAAGTGCTTTGTTCTGCAAGTTGTTCTATTGGATAACCTCTGTATTCCAAGATTCCTTTGGAGCCATCAATATAGGTAATGTAACTTTCGCAGCTTGCAGTGGTTGAATATGAGGGATCGAAGGTAAAGTAGCCTGTGTCGTGATAAAGGTTTTTTAAATCGATAACGCTTGGCCCAACTGAAGCATCCTTGGTTTGAAGATCAACAGTTTGTGTATTTTTCTGTAGTGTGACTTTTTCTGCCATGATTGATAGAACGATTAGACGTTACTGCTTAATACCAAATCTTTTTCTGAACTTATCAACTCGACCCGCAGTATCAACAATCTTTTGTTGGCCTGTATAGAATGGATGGCAAGCTGAACAAACCTCGATAGACAAATCTTCACCTAAAGTTGATTTTGTTGTGAATGAGTTGCCACATGAGCATGTGACTTTAATTTCAGAATATTCTGGATGTATTTCGTTTTTCATATCGTTCTCACTTAATGTTTTAAGATCAAAGTGCCCATAAATAAAATTGGGATCGCAAGCATACCCATAGGCTATGGTTTTTTCAAGCTTATTTGAAATCAATAAATTTAAAAAACTAGTAATTTTTTATCCACAAAATCTGTGGATAAGATTGTGGATAAATAATAAAAATATAAATGGAACCTAATTAAAGCTTGCTTAAAGAAAAATTGTATATTTTTTATACAATTGAACTATTTATCATATTTTTCATGTATTTATAGGGATGTATTCGTGTAATGTTTTTGAAATAAACTCTAATTAGAAGCGATTGATGAATAAAGTTTCAGTCTGTGAATAATTTAGACTCATCCTAATTTTACTCATGATTTAATAAATCCTTAATCTTAAAGGATTTATTCTGTATCAAATGTCTTTTTTGCCAGATAATCAGTAACTTTCCTCATTGCAATTGCCCTGTGGCTAAGTTTGTTTTTTTCGACCTGGTTAAGTTCACCTGCTGTAGACTCAAGATCGTCTATATAAAAAAGTGGGTCATATCCAAAACCATTTTTTCCTCTTGGCCTGAGTATGATTTGCCCTTCCCACCTGCCATAAAAAATATTCTTCGAGCCATCCGCTGGGTCTAAGAGGACTATGACCGATTGAAAACTGGCAGAGATTCTTTCATCCTTAAATTCCTCTAATTCCGCCAAGAGTTTTTTGTTGTTTTCAGCATCAGTTGCATTTGGGCCAGCATACCTTGCTGAATAGACGCCAGGATTGCCTTGAAGCAAATCAACCTCTAAACCAGAATCATCAGCAAGTGTCAGTAGACCAGTTTTTTGTGAAACCTCATTGGCTTTTATCAGCGCATTTTCTTCGAATGTTTTTCCTGTCTCTGCAACAGAGGGTATAGAGAATGAACTCTGCGTCATTACATCATAACGATCTCCTATAAGGGCTCTGATCTCTGAAGCTTTGTGATCATTCATTGTCGCTATAACAATCTTTCTTTTCATGATTTTTTGCACCTAGTAGAATGAAGTTAATTATTTAAAGCATTTTACCTTTTAATCTCATCTTGAAAGACATAACTGGAAAATTAATTGTCATATCTGCCCCATCTGGTACTGGAAAAACAACGGTCGTAAAAAAACTAATGGAGCAAAGCACTAACTTAGTGGCATCGGTTTCATTCACAACCAGAAAAATGCGTGAAAATGAAAAAGAAGGCCTTGATTATTTCTTTGTATGTGAAAAAACCTTTGCGAAAATGATTCAAAATGATGATTTTTTGGAGTATGCAACTGTCTTCGGAAACTTTTATGGTACAGAGAAAAAAAGCGTTTCAGACAGCCTAAAAAAAGGGGTAAATGTAATCTTAGAAATTGATTGGCAAGGTGCGCTACAAATCAAAAGCAGAATGCCTTCATGCGTGATGATTTTTCTAATACCACCATCTAAGGAAGTCCTACTGGCCAGATTAAAAAATAGAGGCACTGACTCTGATCAAGAAATAGCATATCGTTTCAATCAAGCGGTTTTAGACCTAGAGCAGTCAAATAAGTTTGATCATGTTTTGGTCAATGATCAACTAGGGAAGGTTGTTACCGAGATTACACTCTGTATCGATGGTATGGCTAATAAAATAAATCAATCAAAGAAAGTTGCTGAATCTCTTAAAAGTTTCTTTGAAACAAATTGACTTATCCTCTGGTTTCAGTAACCTATCGCACTCATCTAAATAAAGATTAATATGGCTAGAGTAACTGTAGAAGATTGCATTGAGAAAACCGAAGGCGTTTTTAGCCTTATCAAATTGGCTTCCCAAAGAGCAAGAAGAATTGCTAATGGTGCTGAAACCCTCCTTGAGGATGAAGAAAATGATAAGCCAACAGTGCTTGCGCTCCGTGAGATTGCTGAAGGGCACCTAGATAATCCTGAATTTCACAAAACAGAAAGTGATATTGAGAGAGAGTTGTCAGAAGAATTGGCTAAATCAGAGGCCGAAGAAGCTGAACAGCTTTAAAAGCGAATCCCAACACTACATAGAAGTTTCTAAGAATTAGGTCATTGGTCTAAATTCTTCTAATAACTTTCTTTTTTCTTGGTTTATATTATTCATATGGAAGCACTGAAAAAGTCTGCTAATGAAATGTTACATAAAAAGCCGCCGAAGCTTTTGAAACAACTCATTTCCGAACTTGACTATCTCGATGAAACCGACATTGAGATAATCAGCAAAGCCTATGCATACTCAAGCATCGCTCATGAGCATCAATCAAGAAAAACTGGAGAGCCATATATTATTCACCCCGTAGCAGTTGCCAGCATTCTGGGTGAGCTCAATCTAGATGCTGCCGCCATTTCAGCTGGGTTACTTCATGATGTTCTGGAGGACACGGAAATTGATGAGCATTTATTACGAGAAGAGTTCGGTGAAGAAGTTTTTACTCTGGTTGATGGTGTAAGCAAGCTTGATCGGCTCGAGGATGAGGGCATTAAAGAAAATCAAGCAGAAAGTTTTAGAAAAATGATGTTGGCAATGGTTCAAGATATAAGGGTGATCATCATCAAGCTATCAGATAGGCTTCATAACATGAGGACGATTTATGCCCTTGAGCCTCACAAACAAATGAAGAAAGCCAAAGAAACGCTAGAAATATTTGCACCAATTGCCAACCGTCTAGGGATATACAACATCAGAAGGGAGCTGGAAAAAGAAGGCTTTAAGTATGGCTATCCTTACAGACATAAAATACTTTCTTCTTCTCTAAAGAAGAATCTTGGCAACCAAAAGAGAATACTAAAGAAAATCAGTCAAAGGATATCAAAACGGCTCAGTGAGGAAAGCATCGGGTTCAAAGTTATCAGCAGAGAAAAAGAGCTTTTCAGTGTTTATGAAAAAATGCGAAGAAGGCGCTTACCATTGGAGCAAATCATTGATGTTTATGGTTTCAGAATTATTGTTGATGAGCCAAAGGAGTGTTATCAGGTTTTGGGATTGGTTCATGAGCTCTATAAACCCATCATGGGTAAATTTAAGGACTATATTGCCATTCCCAGAGTTAACGGCTATCAGTCTATTCACACGAGTCTATTAGGGCCAAATGGCACGCCAATTGAAATACAAATCCGAACAGTGGAAATGGACAGGGTTGCAGAAAATGGTATCGCAGCGCACTGGAAGTATAAAGCTACGAACCCTCTAGATACAACTGCTCAGAACAAAGCCAGAGAATGGCTTGCGAATATTCAGGAAATCCAAGGCTCTAGCCATGCTGAAGAATTTCTAGAAAGTGTAAAAGTTGATCTCTACCCTGATAAAGTCTATGTATTCAGTCCAAAAGGGGACATTTTGAGACTGCCCTCAAAATCTACATGTGTCGATTTTGCCTATGCGGTTCATACTGATGTCGGAAATAGTTGCATAGGAGCTAAAATTGATCGGGTTCAGGTCCCGCTGAGAACAGAAGTTGAAAGCGGTCAAACTGTTGAAATCATAACTTCTCGATATGCAAATCCTGATCCAAGTTGGCTCTCATTCGTTACAACTGCAAAGGCAAGACATAACCTCAGATCATATCTTAAAGATCTAAATTTTGAGCAAACAATAGTGCTTGGAAAAAGGCTTTTCAATAATGCTTTAGACACACTCGGTAAAAAACAGAGGAACATAAAAAATAAACAAATCAATAGGCTGTTAGAGCTTCTGAATTTTGAAAATATGAATGAGCTATACCAATCCATAGGAGTTGGTGACAAAAACCCCTTGCTGATGGCTCAAATGATGTTGGGAGAAGATGAAATAATAACTGAAACCAATTCACGTGCACCCATTCTGATCAAAGGCACCGAGGGTGTTTCCATAGAGTTTGCCAAATGTTGCATGCCTGTTCCAGGAGATACAATCATTGGACACTTGAGCAAGGTAAGAGGCTTTGTTATTCACAGAAGAAAGTGCAAACATATCAATTCTTTCCAGAAAGATAGAGGCAGATGGATAGGAGCTGAGTGGAGTAAAAATATAAGTCAAACTTTGCCTTCTGAGTTATTGATCAATGCAAAACATAAGCCAGGAGCTCTTGCTGCTATTGCTGGAAAACTTGCAGAAAGAGGATGTAACATCGAACAGGTAAATGTAATCAAAGAACATGAGGACGATACAATCGACTTCTCGTTTCAGTTTCAGGTTGCAGATAGGATTGAGCTGGCGGATGTGATCAGAGATGTTCGTTCAGTGGGCATTGTTGAAAAGGTGGCAAGAGGATTACATTAATGCTTGAAAAGAAAATCATTAATTCTTCTAAGGCGCCCAAAGCAATAGGACCATATTCACAAGGGGTTGTTTCTAATGGGCATATATTCTTGTCTGGACAAATTCCTCTTGATCAAAACGGAGAGTTGCATGATGGGACCATACAAGAGCAGGTTGAATTAATTTTTGAAAACATAGGATATCTTCTCGAGACGCAAAATTGTAACTTTCAAAACATAATAAAGTTGACAGTCTTCCTTAAGGATATAGGGGATTTTGATGTAGTGAATTCAAAAATGATTGAATTGCTCGAGGAGCCATATCCGGCAAGGTCTCTTGTTCAAGCTGCAGCGCTTCCAAAAAATGTAGACGTTGAGATTGAAGTCATAGCGGGTCTTAATGAAAATGGAGAAAGATGATTTAAGATCACTTAAGGGCGTTGGTCCTTCCGTGGAAGACAAGCTTAAGAATTTAAACATATTCAAGCAAACCGATCTTCTCTTCCATCTTCCCTCCCGTTACGAAGACAGAACCACCATAAAAAAAATTGGTGCCCTGGAAGCAGATATCGAGGCCCAAGTTGAAGGCGAAATACTTCTCTCCAGCATGGTATTCAGAGGCAGGAGGATGTTGATGGTTCAGATTTCCGATGGTACCGGGATCATGACTTTGCGTTTTTTTACTTTCAATAAATATCAAAAAGATGCCTTAAAAAAAGGCTTAACCATTAGGTGCTTCGGAAAAACTAGGAAGACAACCTCTGGCATCGAAATGATTCATCCCAATTATGAAATACTTGATTCGAATAAAAAAAATCATCTGCCAAACACTTTAACGCCAGTTTATCCTACCACCCAAGGACTGTCTCAAGGAAAATTAAGGTCGTTGATATCCCAGGCCCTCAAAAATAGATTGGACAACATTGAAGATCTTTTGCCGACAAAAATTGCTTCTGAACTTGGTCTGGGTCCACTAGCGCATGCGTTAAAAGAAACGCATCGCCCTAAAAAAGAATCACTCGATCTGGAAACGCTTTCGCCAGCAAAAAAGAGATTGGTTACAGAGGAGTTAATCGCAAATCAAATTGGCATGAGAAAAATAAAAAGGGCCTCTAAAAATCAGTCTGCGATACCACTTAAGAAAACAGCTATAAAACAACAGTTGGTTTCCGGACTTCCATTTGAATTGACTGAAAGCCAAAAAAAAGTTGAGGCAGAGATTTGCTCTGACTTATCGCTTGCACAGCCGATGATGCGATTGCTTCAAGGGGATGTCGGCTCAGGCAAGACGGTTGTTGCAGCCATAGCAATCTCCATTGCAGTTGACAGTGGTTTTCAATCGGTTCTCATGGCGCCAACAGAGCTCTTGGCAGAACAGCATAAACAAAATCTGGACCAATGGTTTGAACCTCTTGGAATCAAAACAGGGCTGCTTAAAAGTAAGCTTAAAGCTCCAGAAAAAAGGGTGTTGACTCAGGGTATAGCAAGTGGTGATTGCCAGGCCATCATTGGAACGCATGCTCTTTTTCAAGAGTCAATTGAATATAAAAACCTGGCTTTGGTGGTTGTAGATGAGCAGCATCGGTTTGGGGTCGAGCAAAGATTCAGTTTGATCAACAAAGCAAAAAACAATGGTATCGTTCCACATCAACTCATCATGACTGCAACGCCAATTCCTAGAACCCTCGCAATGACGGCATATGGAGACCTTGATAATTCAATCATCTCTGAG
>DMGO01000018.1:0-137 GCA_003449795.1 Gammaproteobacteria bacterium
CTGAAACAATTGCTGCTAAAGGTCCAATAGCATTTGCCACATCATTTGAACCATGAGCGAATGCCATCGCACACGCTGTAAATACCATGAGTACTGCAAAGACTCTCTCGACACCATTGAACATGGCTCCATTTTTC
>DMGO01000018.1:199-6107 GCA_003449795.1 Gammaproteobacteria bacterium
TCTGTAATTGCAGTACCGATTGTTCTCATCACCCGATAACCAAGCATCACAAGACCTATTACAATCCCAGATGCTCCAATCAAAAGTACCCATGCTGGCAGAATCGACTTTGATGCGATCTCTCCGCCAGATTGAACGACTGAAACGATTGCTGCTAGTGGTCCAATGGCATTTGCCACATCATTTGAGCCGTGTGCGAATGCCATCGCACATGCTGTAAATATCATGAGTACCGCAAAGACTCTCTCAACGCCATTGAACATGGCTCCATTTTTCTCTTTGATAGAGTCATCGATTCTTTGCAAAAGAAGCGTGCCTATTAAGGCGATAATAAGAGCAAAAACAAGTGACCATGCAATACTCTCTGAGGCCGTAAACGATAGACCAACATGTTTAAGACCTTTTAAGAAAGTCACCATTGAGACCGTAAAACCAGCCAAGAACATATAGAAAGGCACGTATCTTTTAGCGCTCATGAAAGGATTATCAGACTGCAGTATCAATCGCCTTACACTGGTAAAGAGAAGGAATGAAATGGTTCCAGCCAAAACCGGCGAAACCACCCAGCTCGCTACAATTGATGCGACCTTGCCCCAATTGACGACATCCACACCAATTCCAACTGCTGAAAAACCCACGATTGCTCCAACTATTGAGTGGGTTGTTGATACTGGCCATCCAAAATATGAAGCGATCAGTAGCCAAATCCCTGCTGCCATTAAAGCAGCGGTCATTCCATAAACAAGCAGTTGAGGCGTATCTGAAATGACGCCGACTTCAATGATGCCTTTCCTTATGGTTGAGGTAACTTCTCCGCCTGCGAGGTAAGCGCCTGCAAATTCAAATATACATGCAACCATTACAGCTTGGCCTAATGTCAATGCTCTTGAACCAACTGATGTGCCCATCGCATTGGCAACATCATTGGCACCAATTCCCCAGGCCATAAAGAAGCCAACAACACAACCAATGATTATAAAAAGTTGTCCGTACTCAGCAATAATTTCCATTTTTCCCCTTTCTATCTTGAGACTAATCGAACCAACAAATGGCCCACTGTTTGTGAAATATCGGCAAGAGAACCGATTTTATTGATGATGTCATATAAAAATATCATATCGATTGGATCGTATTCTTTTTCACACTCGAATAACTCTTGTCTGAGAGCAATTTCAAGCTCATCGTTTTCTCTTTCAATTTGCTCTAGGTGTGCTACCAGATCTGAAAGTGCAGCAGCGTCATTGTCTCCAAAACCGCTCTTTTGCATGTCGTCAACTTTTCTGACAGCTTCGGATGCTTGGTTGGCAGCTTTTATGGCGGCAGTCGAACATGAGATAAACTGGTCCTTCACTTGCTTAGGGATACTCATTTTACGACCTATCATGATCCCAGAAATATCCTTAGCTGCATTGGGGATTTCATCCATTGTCATGACCAAACCAAGAAGGTCCTCCCTTGAGACTGACATAAAAAGTGATTTGGGAAGATTGTTACGTATGTTATTTTTTATGTCGTCTGCACGGTTTTCTAATTCAACAATTGTTTCTCTGCATTCTTCTGCGGTTCTCCAATCATCTTCTGTGGCAGCAGTGATAAAATCGCCCAACTTTGAGACTGCATCATCACCTACGCTCATGTGTTCCTGCAAGCCAGTGAAAGGTGATTCAGCCAACATTCCGAGGAAACTTTCAGTATTCATTTGATTACTCCTATCTTGATGATTAAGTTTTTTAAAACTTAATTTTTTTTGATTTAGAAACCCAATCATTAATTACATTTTACTAAATGAATATTAAAATTTTAATAACTATTGTGTTTCAATCAAGAGGTAGGCAATCAAGTCCTCTCTGTCCTTGGGATTTCTCATGCCAACATAGACCATTTTATTCTCAGGGATCAATGCTTGAGGATTCTCAAGCCATCGGTCTAAATTGTCATAATCCCATAAAATCTGTGAATCTATGAGCTCAGATGAATAATTGAACCTTTCCTGACTACCCGCCTGTTTGCCATAAAAATTATAAAGATTCGGCCCGATCTTATGAGGCTCCCCTTTTTTCAAAGAGTGACATGCCCTGCATTGAAGGTACAGCCTCTTTCCTCTTTCAGGATCGCCAGCGAAGTCGTCTTTAATATTCGATAAGATCTGCGTTTTATCAACACTGGATTGAACATCTACAGTTTCATTTTTTTGCTCATCTTTTCCGCACGCAGTGAGGGTCAATATAAATAAGACTAGAAACAATTTAGGAGTTATATTTCTCATAGATGCTGTCAAAGCACATCAATAATTGAATATTTGAAAAGCATTATATCAATAAGTGCTGCCTTACCAAATGAATGCTTGTCAAAATGGCTCTATTCGTAAGTGACAGGCCCCGAATCTTTAGTTAGATCGAAGTAAGAGTATTCATTGTACTCACTCATGAGCCTTGAACTGTATTCTTCTGGAAGCTCGCTCATGTCATTCAATTTGACCCCAGAGGCGTGCCAAAGTGTGTGGCCTTCCTCTTCATCCATGTCCATCCAGTGCAAATATGGCATGAGAACAGTTGCTGTAAACATGGTTGGCAAGGATGTGATTGATTGATCCAGAAACTTATCCAAAGGGGAAAACATAGTGAATCGTTGCAATCTAGGTGGAGTCAATCCAGGTGGATATGCAGTCTGATTTTGCATCCAAACTGTGTCTGATCCAAAATTCCAATCAATCAAAAGTGGCTTATCGGGCATCTTGTCTATAAATGGTGTAGGTCTTATACCCATAGTGGAAATATTGAGACCTCTGCCAATGCTAGTTGCTTTTCTGAGATTTGGCTCCACTTTGTTTGTTTTGCCAGTAAAAGGGTTTTTGTATTCATCGATCATCTCGCCAGTCTCAATGTCTCTGAAAAATGTCACCATGTTTCCTAATATTTCATATGATCCATCCTCAAGCGGTATGACTTTATAGCTCTCCATGCCCTCGATTTTAACCATTGGTATGGGCTGTTCAGAATGCTTCTGAGCCCAAAGAATTCCTGTATAGTGCCAAGGAATCTGCTCCTCGTTCCCGATTGTCGCTTGCATACGAAGCATGCTGGTTACATTATTCACCGGTAAATTCAGATCGGGTATATTGTCAGGAATAATGCCCGTAACTCTTGCATTCACTTCTTCATGGCTCATTAAACTTGCAAGTCCAAGTCCAAGTATGAAATTTCGTCTTTGAATTTTTAAAGCCATTATCTTCTTCCTCTATTTTTTCTTTATTTTGATTCTATATGTTCAATGATCTTATCGGCAAGAAATGCTGCCACCGCTTTGTGATCATCAATCACTTCCCACATGGCCCAAGTTCCATCGTATTGCTCCTGAACAGCGAAGTTTTCATTGGCTGGACCCAAATTCGGATCAAATCCGAGATGCCCATATGCCGAAACGTCATAAGCAAGCGAAGGATCGAGATCATCGATTTTTTGGTTGCTCGCTGCCTGCCTTATCGGAGGATAGGGTTGACCGTTTCCACAACCTCCCATTTCAAAACAACAGGGCTCCTGAATCTCCGGATTATTGACATTCTTGCACATTGTTCTTACCCAAACTCCCCAATAATCAGCGAAGGGGTGTCCAACTTTTGGATAACGATCAAAATCATAACCGCCATGCTCTAGCCAACCCTTGTAACCAATTTCTTTTGCCATTTGATTGGGCACTTCGACAAGATTTAAAACTGAATTTTCCGTAATCTGAGGAAAAGCAATAACGATGTGCTTAACACCATTGTTCTTTAAAGCCTCAAGCCCTTCCCAATAGCGATATCCCATTTCATCTTTTGGTCCAGACTCTTTATCAAGAAAACGAATATATCCAAGATTTTCTCCTCGCATCTCTCTAGATCGCTCAAGTTTGCTTCGACCTTCCAAGTCTTCATTAACCGTCAGATCGCCAAACCAACCGCCCAAAATATTTGCCGAACTTAAATCCGGATATTTTTGCAGGAGGGTGTCTTTGATATTGTTATTGAGAATGAGAGTATCGTTAATCTTCGGGTCAAAAAGCTCATTGCCAGGGAAAATTCCATGGTTCACCAATAAAATCCCTGTTTCCTTGATTGGTGTTTTCTGACTGAAATTTTGCTCAATTCCCTCTACATGAAAGTCAGCCAATCGAGGATCCGAAATAACAGGATTAGGATAAGATTGAATATCAATCATTGGATTGGATTTAAATTGCCTTGAAGACCTTGTCCATTTTGGATCAGCATCCGGATAAGAGGCATCCATTGCAGACATTGGATCATTGGCCCATTCGAGAACGACGTTTTCATTGTTTCTTTCATTGTGGTCATTGATCAGAGTCCTTGCAATCATGTAACTGTCGTATGTTTTTGAGAATCGGGCGCCTGCCGTGGTGAGATCAATCATGATGATTCGATCAACACCAACCGATAATAATCTTTCCACTGGCCCATCAACATCGAATCGATTGAGCCTGCATCTTCTCCAATCGTTGTCACAAAAACGAAGAGTCGAACCCTCTTCCACGCCTGGATTATAAAGTCTTCTTGGATGTGCAATTTCATTAATCTCAGGGCTGATCCAGGTCATCTTATCTACAATGAAATCAACATCCATATTTCCCTCTCTTCGATTGAGGGCCTTGATCAACTCCTTTGTTACTTTCCTTTTTGCTGCTGGATAAGGATCTCTTCCGCCAATGCGTTCATATTCGAATGAATATTTGCCAAGATTTTTTTGTGCATTTCCATATTTTAAAAGTTTAGGCCAAAACTCCTCATTCCATAGAATGGAACGATATAGAGGGCTGTTTTCGTCATATGAAAAGATTTGAACGGTAACATCCCATATGCCTTTTTCATTGAATACCTCATTGCCACCGTGAGAAACATAAAGCACTCCTACTCTCTCTATATTCTGATCCCTGGTATCAAGTTGTGAAGAATATTGAGAACATGCGTTTATCAGCAATAAACAAAAAAGCGATAGAATGAGAAAATTAACTTTTTTCAATGAAATCCCCTATTTCACAGATATATTTTTTACAATATTTACTTACTGATATTATAGCCATATATTAAACCTAAAATCACATGACAATTATTCATAAAAGCTTTCCAGTGGGTCCATTGCAATGCAATTGCACCATTCTCAGTAATACTGAGACAGGCAAAGGTTACCTGATTGATCCTGGTGGCGATCCTGAGCTCATAATGCAAACCCTAAAAGAGATGAAAATAGAGTTGGAAGGCATATATCACACACATGCACATTTTGATCACTTTCTAGCATCAGCTGAAATAAAAGAAAAGACAGGGGCGCCGATTTATTTACACGATGATGATCGATTCCTATGGGATAGCCTTGAAATGCAATGCAGCTATTTCAATATAGAATTTAAACCCACCCCTCCTCCTGATTTTAAGATTGAGGATGAACAAGATTTGGTTCATTGTGATGGGGTATGTTTGCATACTCCAGGTCATACTCCGGGATCTGTTAGTTTTCATTTTGATTCAGCCGATTTGCTTGTTGCTGGTGATACTCTATTCAATGGTTCGGTGGGAAGAACTGATTTACCTGGTGGAGATTTTAAAAAGCTAAAGTCATCCATTCAAAATAAAATTTATACGCTTGACGAATCAACCACGGTTATCACGGGTCATGGGCCTGAGACATCAATAAAAAAAGAGATGACCAATAATATGGTCATACGATATAACTCATAGAATGAGAAAATGAATCATTTCTTGCTGAGGAATGAGTGCACCATTAAAGAGCAGATCAGACCGATCGAAAGTGTAAGTACAGATAATTTGCCTCTGTGTTCATACTCAATTGTTAATATGCCATTTGATTCGAGCCAATATAACAAAAAAATGCACGCCAGTATTGGCAGCAAAGATAGA
>DMGO01000144.1:0-5425 GCA_003449795.1 Gammaproteobacteria bacterium
CTGGCTGCTGACTCTCTTCAATCATTGGCATTTGAATTAATGGCAAAAGCAGAATTTCCTGAATCTAAAAGTTCACAACTTGAACTTATTTCAATGATTGCAAACTCTATTGGATCAGCTGGAATGGCTGGTGGACAGTCTTTAGATCTAGATTCAGAAAATAAGAAATTGGATCCTTCGAGTGTTGAAAATATTTATATGTTAAAAACGGGAAAATTACTTCAAGCATCAATATTGGGACCAACATATTTTAGAGAGCTGGATGAAGAAAAAGTTTTATCTTTAAAGAGCTTCTCAGAATCAATAGGTGTGGCATTTCAAATTCAAGATGACTTGATTGAGGCGGCGGGAGATGCGGATATGATTGGTAAATCAATTGAGTCTGATAAGTCGAAAAATAAAGCTGCCTATCCTTTACTCTTTGGTGTGAGTGAATCTAAGAAGCGACTGGAAAATCTTTATGAATCAGCCTGCGATTCACTCGAAGTTTTTGGTGAATCTTCAAATCCTCTCAGGGAGATGGCCGAGATAATCATTCGCAGAAAATTGTGAATGATTACTGCCTAATGCCGATTCCTTTTTTGAGCAATATCACTGCTGTTGCAAACAAAAGAATAAAGAAGACAACAATCATCATTAATGCATTTTGAATCGATACGTCTGAAATCCCAATCACGCTATACCTCATTGAATTGATCATATAGAGAATTGGGTTAAATCGTGATAAAGTCTGCCAAAATTCTGGTAACAAACTCACTGTATAAAATACTCCTCCCAAATATGTCAGGGGTGCGAGCACAAAAGATGGAATGACAGCAATATCATCAAACTTTTTGGCAAAAATTGCATTGATTAAACCTGCCAAGGAAAAAACTCCAGCCGTCATGATAATCACGAACAATGTCATAAGAGGATGTTTGATATTTATCTGAGTGAAAAATAAAGCAATGAAGGTAACGACAGTTGCTACTGCCAAGCCTCTAATTACTCCTCCTGCAAGATAACCAATGACTATTGATACTTCACTCAAAGGAGAAACCAAAAGTTCTTCAATATGGCCTTGAATTTTCGCATTGAAGAAACTCCCAACAACATTTCCATATGAGTTTGTTATTACAGACATCATGACAAGGCCTGGGGCTATATACTCCATGTAAGGAAAACCCTCCATTTCTCCTATTCTCTTACCAATCAGGGTGCCAAAGATTATAAAATACAGTGACATTGTTATGCCGGGCGGGATTAATGTTTGAACCCAGATTCTTAAAACTCGACCAGTCTCCTTTCTTACAAGAGAGATCGTCCCAATCAATTGGATCCTCATTCGCCCTCTCCCTGTTGACCTTTTGTAAGATCAAGAAAAAGTTCTTCTAGTCTACTATTTTTATTTCTCATGCTCAGTACCTTCACTCCTCTTTCTTGCAAGGTGCTAAAAGCATCATTCACGCCTTGCTCTTGAGAGACAGTAATTTCAATCTCTTGTGGTGATTTCAAAGAGGTGGGATAACCATCAATTTCAGGTGCTTTATCGATTGGCTTCTCTGTATTAAGGATGAATACTTCGGTCTTGAGTTTTTTTAAAACATTTTGCATCGAGTCGTTTTCTATGATTTTCCCTTCATCGATAATGGCGACCTTATTACACAACTGTTCCGCCTCTTCAAGGTAGTGAGTTGTTAGAATGATCGTTGTTCCGTTTAAATTCAGATCTCTGAGAAAATCCCACATCATTCTCCTTGTTTCAATGTCAACTCCTGCTGTTGGCTCATCAAGCAAGAGTAACTTTGGTCGATTAACCAATGCTCGAGCAACCATCAGCCTTCTTTTCATTCCTCCCGATAGGCTTCTGGCGTCTGTCTTTCTTTTATCCCAGAGCTGCATCTGTTTCAAATACTGTTCAGCTCTTTTTTTTCCTTCACTTCTTGGAATGCCATAAAATCCTGCCTGATTAACGAGAATATTAAAGTTGTAATCAAAAAGATTGAGATTGACTTCTTGTGGTACAACACCGATGCAAGATTTTGCTTTTGCCAATTCTTTATCAAGATCATGACCAAAAACCTCTATAGATCCTGAAGATTTATTTACGAGCGATGTGATGATTCCTATCGCAGTTGTCTTTCCCGCACCATTCGGGCCAAGAAGAGCAAAAAAATCTCCTTCTTGAACATCAAAACTAATGCTTTTGAGTGCTTCGACACCGCTTTTATATTTTTTTGAGAGATTTTTTATTGATAATGCTTGCATACCAAATGCATTTTGCACCTTAATAAAAATAAAGCAATAATGTTGCTTTAATTTAATGGGATTCAAAAAAATAATGGCACAGATTTGGCATAAAACAGAACTGAATAGACAGGCAATTATTGATCAAGCGCACGAAAATACCCTAGTCGAAACACTGGACATAAAAATCACAGAAATTGGTGATGATTTCATCAAGGGGACAATGCCAGTTGATTCAAGAACCAAGCAACCAGCGGGCTTGCTTCATGGTGGTGCCTCAATGGCCCTCGCTGAAACACTCGCAAGCACTGGTGCTTACCTTTGTATAGATCCAAAGAAATACAGAGTGGTCGGACAAGAGATCAATGCCAATCATATCAGGCCTGCAACATCTGGACATGTTACAGGAATTGCAAGACCCGTCTTTTTGGGTAAAAGAACTCAAGTTTGGGAGATAAGAATTTATAAATCTGAGAAAGAATTCTCAGATAAAACACTTTGTTGTATTTCAAGAATGACCGCCCAAAGAATTGATGGAGGTCAACAATAACTGCTTTTTTATTTTTTATATCTGCATTGCTTTATGCAACCGTTGGATTTGGTGGTGGCTCTACCTATAATGCATTACTCATCCTTGCAGATTTTGATTTCAGGCATATTCCGATCATTGCGCTTTCTTGCAACATCATTGTTGTCCTTGGAAATTGTTTCCGATACCAATTGCATGGCTTAATTCCATGGCGATTTTCAATTCCACTCATATTGGTTTCAGTACCAGCATCATTCATAGGCGGATCGATTCAAGTCAGTGAAATGATTTTTATGTTACTGCTCGGCTTGGGATTAGTTACTTCTGGGTTTTTGATGTGGATTAGTACTAATGAATCTGAAGATAAACTGGGAAAGGATAAGCAAAATATTTACTCAAACACAATCATCAGCCTCATACTCGGGTTTTTGGCAGGCATCATTGGCATTGGAGGAGGAATCTTCTTCGCACCGATTCTGCATCTTCAAAGTGCTCTTACCTCAAAAAAAATCTCAGCATTTTCAAGCCTATTTATACTTGTAAATTCCATTGCTGGGCTTTTGGGGCAGTTTTATAAAAACATCGATACAGATATCGGCTTTGATTTTAATGAGTACTCAATGTTATTGATTGCAGTGATACTGGGTGGTCAGATTGGAAATTATCTTGGGGTAAGGATCTTTTCTGGTTCTATTGTTCGAAGATTGACATCTGTATTGGTAATATACGTAGGCATACGCTTAATC
This sequence comes from Gammaproteobacteria bacterium, assembly GCA_003449795.1. Lineage (GTDB taxonomy): Bacteria > Pseudomonadota > Gammaproteobacteria > Steroidobacterales > UBA11654 > CACPJA01. The sequence continues at coordinate 3,502 of DMGO01000144.1, forward strand.
ATAAATATCTAAATCATAGACATGACTAATTCGCTACATATACAAGTGGTCTATTTTGCAAAACTTCGAGAACTGACAGGTTTAGATCAGGAGGTTTTTTCAATAATGAAAGGCAGTAATCCAACCGATGTATTGGAATCAATCAATGAAAGACATCAAATTGATATTGGTTCCAATTTTAAAATTGCAGTAAATGATGAGTTCTCAGATTGGGATATCAAACTCAATGATGGAGACAGGCTGGTTTTTATTCCTCCTGTGACAGGTGGATGAAAGAATTTAATATTACCCCCAATATAGTCTCGCTTCAAAGCATAAGTGCCATGGTGGAAAACAATGGCATTGGTGCCCGATCAGTATTTGAAGGAATAGTAAGAAATACCAATGATGGCCATGAAGTGAAGAAGCTTGAATATGAGTGTTATGAGTCTTTGGCAATCAAAGAAGGTGATCAAATATTAGACGAAGCGATTGAAAAGTTTGATCTGATTGATGCGTTCTGTGTCCATAGAGTTGGCACATTAGAAATTGGTGAAACTGCTGTGATTGTTGTCACCACAAGCGGTCACAGGGATCAGTCATTTAAAGGGTGTAGGTATATCATCGACGAGGTGAAAGTTAGAGTGCCCATATGGAAAAAAGAGCATTATGCAGATGGTGAAACTGAATGGCTAAAGGGGGCTGGCTAGTTGCTGCTCTGAGATGATGCAAGATATTCCATTTCCACCAACTGTTTGCTGACTGAAATCATATCTTCAAAAGTCCTGGTGCCAGGTCCATTAGCAACATACTTGCCATTCACAATGATAGTGGGCGTAGATCGGATCTTATATTTTCTGGTCAGGCGTTGTGCACGATTGATCTTGCTTTCAACTGTGAATGATCTAAAACGGCTCTGGAATTGCTCTTTTGAAACTCCATTCTTTTCAAATAATTTAAAAATTTCATCTTCATCCATCAACATTTTACGATCCAGATGAATTGCTCTATATACTTCTGTATGCATCACATCCAAATTACCCAATGATTCAGCTGTATAGTAAATTCTTGCGTGCATCTTATAGGCATCATTAAAGATAACCGGCATTTTGACAACATCAACATAATCTGCTTTGGAACGATCAAACTGATCAAGATAAGGCTCAAAATTAAAACAGTGGTTGCAAGAATACGCAAAGACCTCAAGAACCTCTACTCTGTTGTCTTCTGCAACAACCTTTTCAGCTAAACCAAGGCTTTTATAATGACGGCCTTCTTCATAAATCATGTGATCATCAGCAAACGCTGCTATGAAGAAAAGTGTTGAGGCCAAAATAAGATGGGCTTTTGTTTTTTTGAAATTATGAATCATGGTCTATCTACCGAGTGCTTGAATGTATTCTGCGACCGCATTCATTTCCCTTTCAGTCATTCTCGGTGCAATCGATTGCATCATATTATTGATTCCTGCTTCTCGATTACCATTTGAATACTCTTTCAGGGCAATCACCGTATATGATGCATGCTGACCAGCAAGCACAGGATATCCTGCGCCTGGATTTCCCTTGCCATTGGGTCCATGACAAGCAATACAGGCTGCAACACCATTTGAGGTTCCTCCCCTGTATATACTTTCTCCCTCTTTTGCCAATTCTTCATCATAGGTCAGTTGAGCAGCCTTCTGAGAATGATAATATGCCGCAAGATCTTCAATGTCTTGATCACTCAAGCTCATGGCCAGAGGGTACATGATTGCATTTTTTCTCATCTGATTCTTATATGCCTTGATTGACTGGATAAGATATTTCTCATGTTGCCCGGCCAAGCTTGGCCAATCAGGGTTGGTGCTATTGCCATCTTGCCCATGGCATGCAGCACATACCGCTGATTTTGCTTTACCAGCCTCAGGATCACCCTTTGCGATCAATGAAGGTGGAGACATCAA
>DMGO01000169.1:0-3235 GCA_003449795.1 Gammaproteobacteria bacterium
ATGATGTCTCAGATGGAAAGAGCCAGTAGCAATCCAGGAGATGCATTGAGAAGCTTTGATGGCGATGGAGAACGTCAATATCTTACAGAATTGAAACTGGGAGGAGGTCATGTTCTTTTTCTAGTTGATTCATCAACAAGCATGCTTGGCAGGACTTATGTAAATGTCATTCGATATCGAAATATGTCGGATCAAATGAAAGTCAAGGCCCCTAAATGGAGACAGGTAGTCAACAGCGTTGACTGGTTGACCACCAGGCTGAAACCTGGAACAAAATTTCAAATTTATGCTTTCAATGAAGATGCTCAAACAATTATTTCTGGGTCAGATGGCAATTGGATTGAGGTGACAGATGGGAATGAGGTTGATGCTGCCATTCAGGATTTGAAGTCAGTTGTGCCAGATAAGGGAACAAGTCTTGTAAACGCTTTCAGCCAGATCAATCAATTATCACCTAGGCCAGATAATATTTTTTTAATCACCGATGGTCTTCCGACACAAGGCAAGAGAAAGCCAATTCGGGAAATGATTAGACCTGAGCAAAGATTAACTTTTTTTGATCAAGCATTGAGAGAACTGCCACCGGTTCCAGTCAATGTTCTTCTATTTCCAATTGATGGAGATCCTTTTGCAGCTGAGGCATATTGGCGTTTAGCAATCAGATCAAGAGGAAGTTTTATGGCTCCAGCGAGTGATTGGCCTTAATGAGAAAGCGACGCAATATGGAAACTTTTAACCTGTCATTTTTAGACGTGGTTTGTTGTGGTTTTGGAGCAGTCATTCTTCTTTTGGTGATTACTAAGATATATGAACCGATCAGCATTCAAGAGAGCAAGGTCAATATGGAAGAGCTTGTTGTAGAACTCGAAAGACAGCTCAATGAGCTCAAAGGTGAATCGACAGTTCTTAATGAAGAGATGCAGGATTTAGAGGAGCAGATTTCTGATAACAGTGAAAGAAAAAATAAACTCAGTGGAGATGTTTCCTATTTAGAAGCAGAATTTAAAGCAAGTCAATCAATGGCAGAAGATTCCGATGGGGTCCTAAATAATCTACTTGCAGCGAAGCAGAAATTAACTGAAGAAATGAAGAGATTGCTGGTGGACTATGACCCTTTGGATGATGGCACTGTGGGCGGTATACCGGTTGATAGTGAGTACATCATTTTTGTCATCGATACATCTGGCAGTATGTTCCAAGGTCCATGGAATTTGGTTATTGAAAAAGTTTCTGAAACGCTGGCAGTTTATCCTGAGATTAAAGGCATTCAAGTTCTCAATGACGAGGGCGATTATATGTTTTCATCTTATGCTGGCAAATGGATTCCTGACTCCAGTGAAATTAGAAGAAACATCACCCGGACCCTAAGGTTTTGGAACCCTCCCAGTGATTCGAGTCCTGTGGAGGGCATCACAGAAGCAATCAATACTTTCTATACGCCTGATCGAAAGATCAGTATTTATGTCTTCGGAGATGATTTCTCTCGCGGCTCAGTCGAGGCAGTATGCCGTTATGTTGCCCAGATTAATAAAGCGGATCGATTTGGCAATCGATTGGTCAGAATACATGGAATTGGTTTTCCAACTCAGACAGGAACATCAAATGGAGCTAAATTTGCACATCTGATGCGAAAGCTTTCAGAGCAGAATGGAGGCACTTTTGTGGCTCTACCAACATTATAAGGAGATGAAGAATGGATATTGAAGAATTAGAAAAAAAACACTGCGTGCCTTGTGAAGGAGGTGTTGATCCACTTGACGAGGACGCAGCCAGACAGATTGCAAAAGCGATTGATCCTCAATGGTCAATAGCAGAAGATTTCAAATCAATTTCCAGAGAATTTAAGTTCGATGACTATAACAAAACCATTTCATTTGTTAACGCTTTGGCATGGATTGCAGAATCTGAAGATCATCATCCAGACTTAACTGTCAAGTATGGATCTTGTACTGTGCTTTATACGACCCATGCAATCGGGGGATTATCAGAGAATGATTTTATTTGTGCAAAGAAAATAGACAATATCTTGTCTTAAATTGCTTCATAAAATTCATGGGAATGATTTGGCAATAGGTAAGGAATGACTTTTAAGTGATGCTCCTTGCTCATGCTTCTTCCAAAATTAATTCTATCTTGAATACTTTCCCACTCCTCGATCATCACAAAATGTTCTCCATGGTCATGATCTTCCTCTGGAGTATTAGCAAGTTCCTCTTTTGAGTAAGTCGCCTTCACTGCTTGTTCCATTGCACCGGTTTTGGCCCTAAAGATTTTTCGTGAAATAAAACCAGGCGCCTCTTCATACATATTTTGTAAGTCCTGATAATATTCCTGTACATCTGAAGCATGATCTTCTTTGGCATAAATAGTGACGATGTAAGTTTCCATTTTATTTTTCCTCTGCTTGAATTACTTTAGCCTTAGTGACATCTTACAATTAGAAATGAATCAAGTGTATGTATCAGAAGAAAAATTTTTTTAATGCAGCGGAAGCCTTATCAGGAATCATAAAGCAAACCCCATTGCTTTGGTCAAAAAAATTGAATGAGACACTCGGTTTCAATCTATATTTGAAAGCAGAATGCCTGCAACGTACCGGTTCTTTTAAATTAAGAGGTGCTTATTATTGCATGCACCAAGAGTTTGTTACTCGAGGCAAACGCGATATTGTGGCATTTTCATCAGGCAATCATGCTCAGGGTGTTGCACTCGCTGCAAAACTGCAGAATGTGAAGGCAACCATCGTTATGCCGACTGACGCACCAGATTCAAAGATTAATAACACCAAAGCTTTGGGAGCAAATGTCATCTTTTATGACCGTTATAATGAATCACGAGAGGAGATTGCAGAAGATCTTTCAAATGAAAGTGGCGCATTTTTAATCCCTGCATATGACCACTTTGATGTCATATGTGGTCAGGGAACTGTTGGCATGGAAGCGTTTCACCAAATGGCAAATATTGGTCAAACAGTGGATCGTTTCTATTGTCCGGTTGGTGGAGGCGGTTTAATTGCTGGCTCATCATCTGCACTCAATTTATTTAATCCAGATGTCATCATCATTGGAGTAGAGCCTGAGTCTCTAAATGATACCCAAAAATCATTTTCTTCTGGAAAAAGGGAAATGATCAAGATTGAGCCCGATACACTTTGTGATTCATTGATGGCTGAAATGCCTGGCGAGCTCACATTCAGGATCAATCAATCACAGGTTTCTTCTATCGATACCGTCAC
>DMGO01000065.1:0-5284 GCA_003449795.1 Gammaproteobacteria bacterium
TCCAGAGCATAAACTGGTTATGGTGTTTAATGGTTGGAATATTTTTGAGACAGAAAGGCCATCAATTGAATATCTTTCTTCTAGAGTTTTAGCAGCTCTGATCGATAAAGAAGATCAATAAATGGAGCAAATCAGCTTTATTCCCTAGCCAACTTGATGCTTGGTTTCATTCCTGTGATTATCCTGATAGGAATCATGTATTTTTGGGGATTAAAGATATCTAACTCGATTTATGCAAATTTCAGAATGCTGATTCCCACTTCATTCAAAGAAGATTAATTTTTTTCAATTAGTTGGTTCCAATTTAGAACCATAAGCACCACCACCCATTCCATTTTGGAAAAATTTCTAAGCATGTTATATCCTATAAATTAAAACCTCATCCTCATTTAATGATAAAAAAGCTTTATTGACCTAGAAGGAATGATTCTTAATAAATACTGATAAGAAATGAGAAATTTTACTAACTAATTAAGGCGCTTATAAAATTTAGAAATGTCATTAGTAAGAAATATAATTCTAGTTTTAGCCACGATCTCTTTTGCGTCAGCCCTTTTTTTATACTTTTTTAATATTGATATTCTTATTAAGTACATCATTAATTTTTCGCCAGATGGTGTTCTGTCGTTTCCTCAAGTTGCAATAGAAAGATTCATTTATTTTCACCTTTTTTTTATTTCATGCCTTTTAATCTTCCCTAGAAGAAAAATAGTAAATCAATTCCTAAACTCCTATAAAGAAACAAACACAATTCATAAAATCAGTTTCATTCTGATTATTTTTCTAATCCTGTTTTATTTTATTTTTTATTTCCAACCTCTAGCCCTTAACTTATCAAATCTTCATTCACTATATGCTGAAGATACAGGCTTCGAGACAATGACAGCTGTGTTTTTATCATTTGCGTCAGTCTTAATTTTTTTTAGCTTACAAAGAAGAGAATTGCTGTATTCGAAACTCATCAAGATTTTGATATTTGCGTTTTCATTATTATTCTTTTTAGAGGAGATAAGTTGGGGACAGAGGATTCTTGATTTTAAGACCCCAGATTTTCTTGTTGACATAAATATCCAAAAAGAAAGCAACATTCACAATATATTTAATTTCTTGTTTCCTGTTTTTTATCCAATCTTTAGTTTCCTTTTCTTCTTTGTTTTCTTTTTCGTTGAAAGGATAAAAGGAAGGATTCAGCACTTAGTTGATGAAAGTTTATTTCCAGCAGAAGAAAGCAAGGGATATAGTCTTATTGCAGGCTTTCTTTTTTTGACATGCATACTTTTACCTTCACATAATTATGACAATGAATTATTAGAGGAAGTCTATTCTGTGATTATTCTTGCCTACTGTTTAGATCAGTTTAGGATTGCGAGGCTTAGTGCTCTAAATGATATCAATTGAATCCTAATTCATATGCTCCGGTAATTTCTGACTGCTGAAATCTTAAAAGAAATTTATTTTTTAATTCAAATGAGACAGGAGTTGAAATCTATAAAGAACTTCAGGCTAAGTGACTTAATATCTTTTCAGTTTATTCAAAGCTAGTTTAAACAAGTTAAAGTCAATATTGACTATTGATAGTCTTTGAGAGTACTTTTATGTATACATGAAAAATCTTATTCTCATCTCATCAATTCTTTTTTTGATTTCGGATATGGTGTATGCAACTGAAACACCATCGCCAACAGACAGTCTAACTGTATTTGGTCCGAGACCACTGTTTGCAGCTGGCGGCGCAACAAAAGTCATCGTCGACGATTTTGGATACATCGATTACACACTGACAGACCAGGAGCGTACCATAATTCAGAGCAGCATATCCGACTGGAAAAGCCAAGGAATTGATTATGGAGCTTATTATGGATTAGGCGGTTCAGAAACAAGTGCGTTAACTGATCCTGAAATATTGGACGTCGCAAGGGCAGTGAATCTCGATGGAACGCTTGAGAGTAACTTTTCTTTCACTAGGCAAGGTCAACTCGATTATTTACTTGCATCAGGTAAATTAGCCATTGATCTTGGAGCAAGCTATATATTCATGGATGGCGCATCACCAAATCTAAGTAACCCTTCTTTTGATTCAGAAACGCTAAGTAATTTTAATACTTACCTCGGAGACACTTATACGTCTACTGAGCTATCTAATTTTGGTATATCAGATCTTACTAGCTTCAATTATGGACAGTATTTGCGAGACGCAGGCTATACCGATTCTGACAGCATATACAACTCTCCACCAACCAATGATCTATTTAAAGCATGGCTCAAACATATGCGTAAAGTTGAGCGTACTTTTTTTACACAATGGACTACCCAGCTTAAAGAGTATGGTTCTGAAAATTATGATCGAACGATTTATCTCGGTGCTAATAGATCAACTGGCTCTCGTCAGTGGGCAAACATCGATTTATTTGATTATGGGATAGCCGAGACTTTCCTGGATGCACTTGGGTGGCCTTATAGAAATTTAGTTCCGGTTTATAAAACCATTGATAATTTTGATAAACGATTCTGGTCATGGAACTTTCCTTCGAATACTAATTTTGAATCTGGTGATGCGAATGCACTAGGTTTTGGCATGCCACTGGGTGCTGATGAGGCCGAAAAGTTATTTTTTGCTGAAACGTTCGGCGCAGGAGCTCTTGTGCAAAACGGGATAAATTGGGTTGATTTTCACCGAAATGACAAGAGAATAGATTCCTTACGTTCATTTCTTCAGTTCCCATCGCGAAACTCGTCCCTATTCAATTTAGATAATTATGGTCAGTTTGCAATTTTATTATCTGAAATAGGCGAAGTTGAAGATGTCGGATCTACAAATCCCTCTTTTAATGGCGCATCTTATCTACTAGCCGATATGCAATGGACATATGATGTTGTATTTGCTGCATATCCCGACAGAAGAGACGGCTCAGACTTACTTACATTAGCCAAACTCCAGAAATACGACGCTGTAGTATTACCAAACTCCCGCTACCTATCAGATAGTCAAGTAGAAATATTAACGGAGTACGTAAATGCCGGAGGCACCTTAATAGGATTTGGTAGGATCGCAGATCAGGACGACAGTGGTGTCCCAAGAGGCTCAACGCGAACTTTTGACGATTACTTTGAAAAAGACTTAATTACCGAAGTGGGAAGCGGGAAAATAATTGCATTTTCAACCGATCTGGGTAAGTCATACTATGATAATGCTGCTAATGAATCGACAAAAACAAGTTTGCGTGAAACATTTACGAATAGTGTTGATGGCCAGCTAAGTCCAGACTTTTCTCTTACATATACTGGCTCTGGCAGTGGTCCTGGGGAGTCACCAGATGTATTTGTAAACAGATTTAAATCTGACGATGGGTCATGGATTATTCACCTCGTTAACCGAAACATGGAAACAGATGAGAGCGGATCATCAGAGAAGAAGATCTCTGATTTGGAAAGCACAGAAATTACGATGCTTCTACCAACGGGTTATGACACCAGTAGTGTAGTCGTTTCATTTATTGATGCAGATGCATCAGAAGTAAAAACGCTTTCTCATCAGGCAAGCGGATCAAACATTGTTTTTAATCTACCGGATTTTTCAATATGGTCAGTTTTAAAAATCGGATCAACGATGAATTCATCCACATCTATAAATGATTTACCTCATTCAACACCAGGAACAGAAGGTCAGACACGATCTGATGATAGGGACGAGGATGGAGAAATACGCTATGTCTATTGGTATTGGAAAGGAGGCAATCACGGAACGGTTCCATTTGATGTTCCATATGTTGCTACGGATGACATAGGATTAAAGTCGATAAGTCTTTATTACCGATTTAGTGTTGATAGAGCAGAATGGACTGACTGGACCCTAGTAGAGTCAACTGACATTTCTGGAAAAGTGGCCAGTGGTAATTTTTCTTTTGATGCACCTGATGGTGAGGGTCATTATGAGTTCTCTACCAAAGCTACAGATTCTTCAGATCAGGTGGAAGTTATTACGCCTTGGAATGAACAAGCATATGGTGTTGATCAGACTGCCCCAATTCCACCTGAGTCTATATCCACAGCTGGTAGTCAGAAAAATGGATTCTGGACTACTGATATATCTGATCTGAAATTTAGCTGGGATAAATCAAAAGATAATTTGTCTGGCATCGTTCAGTATCAGGTTAGCATTCGAGGCATGAATGGATCGGATATCGTTCTAGAAAATATTTCTTCAGGTGAAGAATGGACTCCTGATACCAGTGAGTTGGTGTCTGGAAATGCCTATAAATTTAGGTTACGTGTCGAAGATAATGCAGGAAATTGGAATAGTGGCCACGATGTGTTTGATCTGCTTTATGGTGAATCTCCAGTGTCGGATGTAACCAGTCCTTCAGTAGCAGTAGGTGATAGTAAACTTACAATTTCTTGGGTAAATCCTAATGATTCAAATTATGTTGGAGCAAGGGTTGATGTTAGACCGACAAATGAACCCTATGCCTCTTGGATTCAATCTGGGTTAGTAAATAAGGACCAACAAGGAGAAGTGAGCGTACCTGAGTTGATCAATGGAGTTGATTATGAAGTTCGAGTGATTGCCTTTGCTGCAGATAACAAGCACGGAAATTATGTCACATTGTCTAGCAGATACACTCCAGGTATTGATTCTGATGGAGATGGTGTACTCGATCACGAAGATGCCTTCCCACAAGATTCTTCTGAGCAACTCGATACCGATGGTGATGGGACTGGTAATAATGCTGATACTGATGATGATGGTGATGAGATTCTAGATGATGATGATGAATTCCCACTCGATGCTACAGAGAGTGTTGATACTGATGGTGATGGCACTGGTAATAATGCCGATACAGATGATGATAATGACAATGTGTTAGATGAGAAAGATGAGTATCCACTCATCAGTCTAGGTGACCGAGCTGATGCAGATGGTGATGGCATACCAAATGATTGCGATGCTGACTGCCAAACAGCAGGAATGGCTGCCGATACGGATGATGACAATGACGGAGTCCTGGATGGTGATGATGCACTCCCACTCGATGCGACTGAGAGTGTTGATACCGATGGTGACGGCACTGGGAATAATGCTGATCTTGATGATGACAACGACGGAGTCCTGGATGGAGATGATGCATTCCCATTAAACGCTTCAGAAACAACTGATACCGATGGAGATGGCATTGGAAACAATAGCGATAACTGTTCTTTGAATGCCAATAGCAATCAGACCGATACAGATGATGATGGTTCTGGAAATGTCTGTGACACGGATGACGATGGCGATGGAGTCCTG
>DMGO01000130.1:0-3558 GCA_003449795.1 Gammaproteobacteria bacterium
GTGGTCTCTGATAAGAGATTCCCTGTATTGGCATCATAAAAGATCAGACTCTGGTTGATCGTGGTGAGCTCTACATTGTGTTGCAGTACTTTGAGTGCATCTTGAATGGTGATCTTCCCATCCCCATTGATATCAGCGGCTTTGATTTGATTCGTATCTAGAGTTCGAAGCTCCACTAAGTGTTGTAATAGATATAGGGCATCTTGTACCGATATGGGATCACTCCCAGTATCTTGCAATGAAGCCTCTAGGGTATAAGTATTGCTCGTTGTAGGCAGGGTGATCTGACCGTTGGAGTCTGTGGCATAGACTGTAACGGTTCCATCGGATTCTGTTTGTGTGACTTTTATACCTTCTACAGCTTTGCTGTCATCCCCAAAGCTAAAGCTGAGTGTGGTTGCATCAAGTGGTGTTGCCAGTAATAGGGCAAGTAGGATCAAAGTTAGTGAGTGGTTAAATCGCATGGACAAAGGATAAATCAATAGAGTGACTTATTAAATTAAAAATTCGAAATTATCTTATTAAAGCCATAAAAATATCTAAGAATCACATAGCTGATATTTTTATCAACATTATTATTAAAGCAGACAAAGATAAACCACTTCCAAATGGAACTTTTTTATTATAATCAGACCTTTTAAATAGGAATATCAAAAGACTTAAGAGTGAACCAAGCAGAACAACAAAACTGAGCATTTGATAGCCATGAATTGCACCAATTGATGCAAGCAATATAAAGTCACCTCCGCCAATTCCATCTTTCTTTCTGATGAGAAAATAGATCTTGTTAATAAGATAAAGAGAAGAATAACCGACAATAGCTCCTATTATCGCAGACTGAATATCAATAAAAAAATCTGTGAAGTTCAGTATCAATCCTAGTATGAGAATCTTAGTACTCATATAAATAGATAATGATAAATGCCTGAGATCAATCAAAAACTGGACATAAAAACATGAAAGCAATAGGAAAATGGTTAAAGATTCTGTCCATGATAAGAATATATCTAACCATAAAATTAATATCATCAATAAGAGATGGAAAGATTCATTCAAGAAATAGAACGCATTAATTGGTTCTCTGCAGAAAGAGCATTTACCTCTCTGAAGCAAAAAACTTATAAGTGGAATAAGCATGCGAATTTTGAGAGTTTCTTCGCATGATTCACACCTTGATCTTGGAGAAAAAATACTAACTCCTGATTCTGGATCAATCATTTTGGGGAAACGGACAAGATAACTACCTGCAAAACTCCCATATGCGAGAGCCAAAATGCAAAGCAGGAAACTCAACGTGGACATCTCGTTATGTGTTTAGTGAGGCTAATCTTCAATATTTGGCAGTTGGTAATCTTTAAATTGTTGTCTCAACTCAAACTTCTGAATTTTCCCTGTAGCTGTATGGGGTAGAGAATCGACGAAAACAACATCATCAGGGATCCACCACTTCGCGACTTTTCCTTCAAACCATGCAAGGATTTCTTCTTTTGTAACGGTCTCGCCTTCTTTGGTTTGCACCAAAAGCAATGGTCTTTCTGACCATTGAGGGTGATAGACGCCGATAACTGCTGATTCAGCGACTTTTGGATGATCGGTGGCAGTGTTCTCAAGATCAATTGAACTGATCCATTCTCCACCAGATTTAATAACATCTTTAGTTCGATCTGTAATGGCCATGAATCCATTCGGATCAATTGTTGCTACATCTCCAGTTTCAAACCAGCCATCTTCTTCCAATGTTGCGCCGGGTTCTGCTTTGAAATAATCGCTGAGAATCCATGCGCCTCTCACTTTCAAACTACCAAATGCAACGCCATCCCACGGAAGCTCATTGTTGTCATCGTCTGTGATTTTCATCTCTGCACCGAATACACCTCGTCCGGCTTTTAGTTTCATTTCGAGCAATTCATCACCCTCGAGGTCATCCATTCCGTCTTTGAATGTATTGTAAGTTCCCAATGGACTCATCTCAGTCATGCCCCACGCAATATGAACATAGACTCCGTGTTTCTCTTGCATGTCTGTCATAATTGAAGCCGGGCATGCGGCTCCCCCAACAACGACTCTTTTTAATGATGGCACGGTTTTCCCAGACTCTTCTAAATACTGCAATAAGTTCAACCAAACCGTGGGTACACCCATTGATATTGTTACATGCTCTGCCTCAATGAGTTGTTGCAGCGTTTCTCCATCACCCATTTTTGGTCCTGGTAGGACTATTTTACTTCCAACCATTGGGCCGACGTAAATGGATCCCCATGAATTGACATGGAACATTGGAACAATGGGTAAAACGATATCTTTTGCTGATATTCCAAATACATCGGGCAGTCCAGCTGCATATGCATGGAGAACAGTGGCGCGATGATTATAAAGCACGCCTTTCGGATCGCCGGTTGTCCCTGATGTATAACACATGCCACTGGCAGTGGTCTCATCAAACTTAGGCCAATTTATTTCATCTGATTCTTGAGCCAGAATGGATTCATAGCATAACAAACCCTTCAGTGATGAATCTGGCATCGACTCTTCAGAAGTTAAAACAATGAAATGCTCGATTGAAGTGAGTTGATCTTGAATGCTCTCAAGCAATGGAACGAAGATTGGATCACAAAAAACAACTTTGTCTTCCGCATGATTCATAATGTATATAAGCTGCTCTGGAAATAGACGAGGATTAACAGTGTGACAAATCGCACCGGACGATGATATTGCATAATAGAGTTCAAAATGTCTGTGATCATTCCATGCCAGTGTTCCGACTCGATCACCAATATCGATGCCAAGCGATTTAAGGGCATTGCCCAATTGCCTTGTTCTTTGGAATGCATCTTTAAACGTGTATCTGAAATCCGGCTGATCTGCCACCACAGATACTATTTCTTGATTAGGAAAATTCCTTTCTGCATGGTCCATTATTGAACCAATCATTAATGGCGTATCCATCATCAATCCCTTCATCTTTTTTTCTCCATTCTTTTCTTCATTAGAACAATCTATCCACCTATGTAATACATTTCTACTTTTTCATCGGTGTTATCGATCTCATCGCTATATCTTAATTCACTGTATCTATCACTTCTTTCTTTCCATATCGATGCGAGTTCATTTTTTATATATTCATCTGACTTACCATCACGAACCCAGCTTCTGATGTCTTTGCCTTCCGATGCAAACAAGCAATTATAAAGCTTACCATCCGATGACAATCTTGCTCTGGTACAAGAACCACAAAATGGTTTTGTTACAGAAGAAATTAAGCCAATTTCAGTTTCACTTCCGCTAATCTGATATCTCTGAGCGGTCTCTCCTTCATAGTTCTTATCGAGTGGATCTAATTGCCACTTCTTAGAAAGTTTTTTAATAATCTCATCACTGCCGACTGTCTCATTCAGTTTCCACTGATTCAAATTGCCAACATCCATGTACTCGATAAAACGAATGATGACTGATTGATCTTTAAAATAATCAATCATCTCAATCACTTGATCATCATTTGTGCCTCTTTTTATGACCGCGTTGATTTTTAGTTTTTTAAAGCCAACAGAGAGTGCTGCA